>QHXG01000686.1 GCA_003222845.1 Acidobacteriota bacterium
ACGATCCGCGCGCGACTCATCTGCGCCAGCTCTCGAAAGAGATGGGTGAGCGCAAAGGCGATACGAAATGGTATGACATGACGGCGAAAGTGGAAGAAGTGATGAAGCGCGAGAAGGGATTATTGCCGAATGTCGACGCCTACTCAGCTTCGACTTACTACATGATGGGAATTCCGCTCGATCTCTACACTCCGATATTTGCGATTAGCCGCATCAGCGGTTGGACCGCGCACATCCTCGAGCAATACGCGAACAATAAGCTGATTCGCCCGCGCGCGGAATACGTCGGGCCGCGCAACGTGCCGTACGTGCCGA
>QHXG01000687.1 GCA_003222845.1 Acidobacteriota bacterium
CTTTCCACTCCACTGAAACAGTCGCCTATCGCACAGGCGTGACATACTGCCCGGGGACGCCCGCCGTTTCGCGAACAGCGGTCAAGAATTTCAGGACAGTTCCCGCAAAACGGGATTGCAGGAATGACGGCATTTGCAGTTGAATTGTCAGACGCCACAAAACCGTAAAAATCACTGCCTGTCTTGTAGAGCGAAACGTCTGCGGTGAATCCTGGGATGTTCATTTTGAGAAACCTCCTCGTCATCTTTGATCCATGAAAAAAGGGAAACCGTTTACGGACCGACAAACGTAATGGGTGCCCGCCCTATCGCTCCGACCTGCGCTCTCCAGTTTGGCCTTAAGAATGATTGGCACAAGTTCAAAGAAGCGGCGCAACTATCCAAGCAACCTTGAAGATAGTCCGTATCTTTGCCATAGCATCTGATGACGCACTTCATGTATCGGCCCACACAGTCTCCCTCGTTTGAGAGTCCGCCTCCGGTATTTCTTAGTTGTGGTCGGACGGCGCTACCCGGTATGTCATGGAAAACAACACTCGCGTAGCAGTCCTTCCGTTCAGCCAGAACTGATTCTGCGGTAAATCCTGGTATGTTCATTTCCGTTGCCCTCCTATCCTTTGCCCGCTGGACCGTCAAAGCACAGCATACGACTGGCCGAACCAAGACGGAGGCGCTTGAACAACCCCCTTGTAGCCGCAAGCGCACCTCTCGATTCTATTAAGCTGCCGCCGCACGTTGCAGGGATCAGAATCCCTCTGCCCGAGGGAAGGCGGCGGCCCTACGACCACGCTTCCACTCGAGCCGCTGGTCAGACCTTTAGTGCCGTGGCCAACAAAACCTGAGCCGCTGCCGTAGTCGACGCCGGCATAATCGTCCGGTTCCCTTCCCGGATCTCTATCGCGTGGATCGGCTCCACCAATGCAGTCGAGGCAGTTTCCGCCGCTTAACTTGTCTACACAGTTCCAGAAAGGTTCAGCGCCGCCCAACCCGGCAGGTGCGCACCACGAAAAGGGTCCCAAGACACAACCCACCCTCTTAAAGAAACCACAATCCTGTGGAACAACTGGACTCGAAGCAAGGGCCTCCGTCGCCGCCCGAGAGTATTGTCTGTCTGTACGATAGAGCGAGATTTCTGCGCTGAATCCAGGCAACTTCATTTCAGTAACCTCCTAAATTCTTTCCAAGGTAAGCGGTCAAGATACGGCGACATCTTAGTGACGAGGAACGTAAACTCCGCAGTCACATCGACGCGCGTAAAGAACGTCTCGACGACATCAGTGTTACGGTTGATGAGACCACCAATACTGCCTAAGCCTAGATTGTACGTTAGTACGTTACTCGTTGCTCTAATCTGAGGCCTCGCCAGCGCGCCCGTATCTAAAAACAGTTCCAGCCACCTCCGCGAATCAAACACCTAACAAAGCGGTACAACTCCGGAAGAAGCATTGGTTGTATAACGGCTTTCGAATCCGCCGCTTCGACAAAGGATTCGTTGTAATGCTCTCTCCAGATTACGGGTCCCAACGTGGCTTCTGCAGTAAAT
>QHXG01000664.1 GCA_003222845.1 Acidobacteriota bacterium
TTAGCAAGATGCCCAGGCCGGGAACCCGCGGCACGGAGGCCAGCTCATTCCGCAGCCAATGAAAGAACAACGGCACCACCAGGCGGAAGATAGCAAGGGAAAGTAGACCGGTCCCAAATGCATTTATCGATTCTCTTCGTGTGACAAAAGCAAATGCATTACGAAGGGCCTCACGCCAATACCATTGGCGCGCCGCGCTCGGTCCTGATTGCAGGGCCAGTTGTTGGAACTCTTCGCTCAGATCGCCTTCGACTTGCGGAAAGTCGGGCTCGCTGGCGAACAGATTCAGCAACAGAGATGCTCCCTTGGGCGGTCTGAGCGTCTCAAGCATGTGCAACCTCCCTCATCAAATCCAAGCCATCGAGCAGACCCTGCATGGCGCGCTGCTTGTGGTTTACTGCCTCCAGTCCTGCTGCGGTCACGCGATAGAAACGCTTGGCCCGTCCACCACGTTCAGCGGTCGGCTCTCCTTGCCATGATTCGACCAGTCCTTTCTTTGCGAGCCGGTCGAGCCCGGTGTAAATAGCGCCGACGGCAACGTCTTTTCCTGCCCTCTCGATTAGCTCCCGACGAATCGTGACCCCGTAAGCGCGCTCTCCCAGACGCAGGACGCAGAGCAACAGGAGAGACTCAAAACCACCAAGAAGTCGACGGTTATTCATAAGGACTGCACTGTAGTACAAATCGTTGAGGCGGGTCAACAGAAAAATATTTCAACGAATGGCTGTCGAGAAAATGCTTTAACCCTGCACGTTCACAGCGCGCACCGACAATCCTGCGTCTGCGGCTGAAGTGAGCGAACTCAAGCGCGCAGCACGACGATCTCTTTCGCAGTAAAAGCTGCGATGGCTGCATCGGTAGTGGACTCGTCTGTGATCAGCTTGTCCGTGTCATTGGTCGGCCAGATGAGCGACCTGCCAACGGCGCCGATCTTGCGATGGTCGGCGAGTACGATACGCTGGCGGGCCTGTCGCATCATGGCCCGGTGAATGGCTGCCTGGTCAGGATAGTTCGTCGTCATCCCGTGTTCTCCGTGGGCGCCATCAACCCCAATAAAGGCTTTATCAAAAAACGTCTCGTTAACAGTTCGTTGCGCCTCATCTCCCACGAGCGCGAACCAGTCACCGCTTAAAAAGCCGCCCGTCATCGAAACCTTAATCTCAGGCAGGTGACTGAGTTCCATGGCAATGTTAACAGCATTGGTGACGATGGTGATTCCACGGCGATGACGAATGCAGCGGGCCAAGAGCGTGGTCGTAGTGCCGGCGCCGATGGCGATAATTTCATTGTCGGAGATCAGGCTGGCAGCCGTGAGACCTATGCGCCGTTTTTCTGCCACGCATTTTTGTTCCTGCTCCTGAAACGAAGACAGATGCCGAAACGGCTCATAGAGCATGGGTGTCACGGGAGCCGCGCCACCGTGATTACGCCGCAGGAGGCCTTGTCGTTCTAACTCCTTCAGATCACGCCGGATCGTCGCGGCCGAGACCGAAAAATGGTCGGCTAAGCGGTCAACCGAGACTTCTCCGAGGCCTAAGAGTTCCTGCAGAATCTGCTCCCAGCGGTGTGATGCCGCAGAAATTTCACTGCTCATTCTGACCATCGCTCCTGGTGCTCATTCAAGTTGTGAATTATGGAAGCCCGCTTTTTGGTAGATACGTAAAGTGAGCGATAATGTCCTTGCTTGTTGTCTTCAACTTTGTGACGCGCTTATAGTTGAGCTGGAGCCGGCTATCGGATTCGAACCGATGACCTTCTAATTACGAATCAGACGCTCTACCAACTGAGCTAAGCCGGCTTGGCATCTGAACTATACGGACGCGCTGTTTTAGGTGTCAAGCAAGCGAAGTAATATAGACTTCGGTCTGTGATTAGTGACTTGGGAAGACGAATCACAGACTAAGGTCTATGCTATCAGAAAGGGGAAATCTATCATGAAAGAACGACCGATGAGAGAGCAGCGACGTAACCTCGAGAACGTTAGAGTTACGCCGCTGCGGGTGAGCCG
>QHXG01000035.1 GCA_003222845.1 Acidobacteriota bacterium
GAAAGTTGAGCCCGCCCGCCGGTCACCGCCAGAGAGTTTGTCCAGATTCACGTAAGAGCCAGGCGCCGCGTAGGTCGAGATCGCTTTACGGCAGCACCACACGCTCTCTTCATTCAGGCCGTTTTGGAAGCAGATGAGCCCCAGGTTCTGGAAGGCCCCGGCGAATCGGCGGAGGAAAGTCGCATCATCGGCCATCTGGCCGCGCACCTCCAGCGTTAACGACGCGCGCAGAAAATCCCTCGCCGTGTTGGTATCGCCCTGCTTCAATAATTGTTCGATGAGGAGCAGGTAACTCGAGAGCAGGTTGTGAACCAGATGATCATAAAAGGGATCGGTCAACGAGATTTTCTGAAGGGCGCTTTGAAAGAAGGTGACTGCCATATCCGCGCGTTCACTTCTGAGAGCTTGCGCCCCTAGCTCAACCTCTTGCTGCAAAGTGCGATAAAGATTTCCGCTCGCCGTCGGAATCTCGATAGTTTTGCTGATGGCTGGCGAAAACTGAGCCCTTGATTCTGTTTGCGTCAAACACTGCATCGGTTTTTCCTTCCGTCCAGATGCCATGAGAGAGTGGTCCACCGGCCTGCATCCCTGATGAGGGTGAGAGCAGACCGGCTTTCCAGCTGATCAACCCATTTACTGTGAGCCGTCGTTTTGCGCTCGGGCAACGAAGACTTGAGCAACGGATTTCCCGAGCTCGACGCCGGAAACATTATCCATCTGGTAATGAATGCCCGCCCAAATTCTTGAATCGCCGCCCTCTTTCCCGACGGCGCGAATGAAATCTGCGCGCGATGGAAACAAGTACGCTAGCACCTCGGACCGGCCCGCGGAGAAGGTCGAGTGATTTGAGGGATAGCTCGGGAAATTCGGAACTGGAAAGAGCGGAATGATACTTGGATCGAGTTGATGTGGTCTGATGTACCAATACGCGAACTTCCCGTCCTGGCTGGCGATGAAAGAGTCGAACAGCACGGCCGCGATTAACGCATAGATTCGTGCGACACGAGGCGGGTTCTGATCCAGCCGGTCTTCGCAAATCCACTTGTCGGCATACCGATACGGCCAAGAATTAAGGCCCTCTGGGCTTTGCCAGTAAAACGCTTTTGCTCTGAATGGGAATGTGGTGGCCGTTCCGGGAGCTGACCGCGGAAAGTTGCGAACATCTGCCAACTCGGACTGCACCTGGGTGGAGTTGCAATCGGGTGGAGCCGGCGGTCTGAACTGGCTCGGTGATGTCAATAGCAGTGGTCTCCAATTCCCGCCAGTCACGTTGCCCGGATTTGTTCCAATCCATTTACATGGACCAGTCGGCACTGTACCTGTCCAGGGTAGCGAGGATCCATCCGTGTCTGCTTGGGCGATCACTTGCTCTGCAACTCTTTGCCCTAACGCTTTTCCAGCGTAGTGATCGCTCGGAAATTGCACGCCGGCGAGCACGCGCGACCATCCTGCTTGCTCGGCCATCGCATTAAACGAAGCTGCCTCGGCAGGCAAGAAGTGAGCGAGCACCGTCGCCGCAGCCTGCGCCGCAGCAGAATGCTCGGAGGGATAGGAGGGACTCCTTGGCACCGCCACTGCAGTTGGGAGGTTGTGGTCCCATTCACTGGGACGACGCCGATCGTAGAAATATTTTGACTCCCACGTTGCGATCGTAGCGTCATACATGGCCAGTGCCACGTACGCATAGACGCGGTGCGGGTAGGCCGTGGTTGCGGTTCCAGCCAATAGCCGCGAATTGATCAAGTCAATCCAGCGATAAGGGGGGGCACCAGCATCCCAGAATGCGATTTGCTGTCGAGTTTGCTGGTCGTTTTGGCTAATCAGGTCAACTAGCGATCTCAATTCAGAGTGTGTTTCCGCTGGACCGGGTGGTGGGGGCACGCGGTAATCACGTCCCGAGGAAATAACCCAGGTTTGCCAGTTGCCTGCGTTCGGTTCGATTTGACCGCTCGCCGGCGCCGACGGTGCGCTTTGGGTGGCCAGGTTGTTTTTGTGCGCAAAACCCGTTGGCAACTGAACAAAAAGGAAAGCGGCGATTAGAATCGTGGTCAAAATATGTTTCATGTGTATACTCCTTTCGAGAATTTGTGACAGTGAGATCTATAGACGGGACACATCAGCTGTCGTCGAACCGGTTGAGGAGGAACGCTTGCTTGAGTAGATTTCCTTCGCAACCTTTGCGGATTGTGCCGTCCGACTCCAAACGCGGGAACAAACGCCAAGACCTCTAACGGTCTTACGTATTTTTTTGAGGAAGGGTAAAATGCGGGCGGAAGTTACGAACTGGTCGAGCGTTTGTTTCTTCGAGAGTCTCACGGCAATAGCCACACAGAATGACGGCCTCTGACAATGAAGTAACCCAACTCCTCGTCGCGTGGGGCCATGGCGATCAGACTGCCCTCGGTCAATTGATGCCACTCGTCTACTCTGAACTCCACCGGTTGGCCCATCGCCACATAAAGAAAGAGCGACCGGGCCACACCTTACAAACCTCCGCACTCTTGAATGAAGCATTCGTGCGTCTGGTGGACCAGAGAGATGTGCACTGGCAAAGTCGGGCCCACTTCTTTGCCATTGCTGCCCAGATGATGCGGCGCATTCTGGTCGACTACGCTCGCTCGCGCCGTTACGCAAAACGAGGCGGCGACGCGCGGCAGGTATCGTTTGATGAAGAATTGATAGTCTCTCGTCAACTAAGCGCAGACGTAGTAGAGCTTCATGAAGCCCTAAATAAATTGGCCGCTATCGACGAGCGGAAAAGCAAAGTCGTCGAGTTAAAATTCTTCGGTGGCTTGAGCATTGAAGAAAGTGCTGAAGTACTCGGGGTTTCGCCGGGTACTGTAATGCGCGACTGGACGCTTGCTAAAGCCTGGCTCAGACTAGCGATGCGTCGCACCGAATAATCCACTTGCCGACTTTTTAGAGCTTCTGCGCAGTTTTCTCGCGTTAGGGTTGGAGTGAAAGTGTAGGTCTAAGGCATGGAGAAAAACCATTGACCTAAGTGCGCCGCGATAGTAGGATATGGCCCAATTTTCAGGTATCGAGGCGCCTCAGGCAACTCGGGAAGGAGTAAGATGCGAAAGCTTGTTGTTGTCCTGATAACCACATCAGTCATTCAATTTGGAATGCAGTATGCGGACGCATGTGGTGATAAGACAATGCGGGTCAAGATTGGGCTTAGGTACTACCAGCCGCTGGCTGCAAAACATCCTTCAAAGATTCTGATTTATTCCGCAGCCCTGCCTCCAGGCAAAGCCGTTGAGCTCAGAGACTTCTTAAACAACAAGGTCGGTCACAAAGCAGCAGCTATGGACGACTTGGGTAGTATCAAAAATGACCTTAGAACTTCCCATTACGATCTGGTCTTAACGAATCTTGCAGAAGCACCTGAACTGCAGAAACACGTCGAATCTTTCACTCCACAGACAGTCGTTGTGCCGGTGTTATTCAAGCAGCCTAAGTCTGAAGCGAAGGCCGCTCAGAAACAATACAAAGTCATCGTGAATAATCCTACCGACGGCATAGACTTTTTGATTGCCGTCGCACGAGTGATGAATTCACAGTCAAAGAAAGGCTGAGCAGTCTCAGCAAAGGTCGATCACAATGAGTCCGGGATTGGTTCGCTCAACCCTCATCGGTTGTGCCTTGCTGATTGCGAGCGCGCCACTCAAGTTGACGTACGCGCAAGCATGGTTGCCATCGTCGGGCGATGGACAACTCACTATCACTTACGAAAACCTTTACGTACGGGACCACTTTGATTACACAGGCAAGAGATTTGACGCAGGCCCCATTCGCACAAATACAGTTATTGCAACTTTCGAATACGGCGTAACGAACAAGCTGACGCTGGATGCTGACATTACGCACGTCACTTCCAAGTACGAAGGCTTTGTTGGACCTGTACCGCATGGTCCACCGGATACCGGTTTCTATCACCCTACCTTCCAGGATGCACGCATCGGTATTCGTTACGGCGTTTTCACGAGGCGGCTGCTTGTGACTCCATTCGTTGCAGCCGTCATACCCACACATCACTACGAAACTCGTGGGCACACAGCTGTTGGTCGAGATCTTCGTGAGCTGCAAATGGGGATAAATGTTGGACGCGATCTTGAAGATATAATTCCGAGGACTTATTTCCAGGCTCGCTATTCCTATGCATTTGTTCAGAACGTTCGGCAATTCGGTCTCAATCGCAGCAATGCGGATTGGGAATTCGGATACTTTCTTAAGCCTCGCCTGTCCTTACGCTTCACTGGCGCGTGGCAACACACTCATAGCGGCCTGAGGTATCCTTTGGATCAAGACATCCCTGATTTTCACGAGCTGCATGATCGAGCAGCCAAATCAGAATTTATGCGATTCGGTGGCGGCCTCACGGTTTCTGTAACTAAGTACTTCGACTTGCATGCCGACGTCGGTAACACATATAGAGGGAGAACCACTCATAGGGCCCGAGGGCTTTCAATCGGGATTAGTTGGAGATTCTCCCGAGGTGGGTTTCGGGTAGGTAAGTTCTGATTTTGCGTCTCATTTGATCGACGCAGATAAAATCTGCTGCAACAGTATCCAATAGGTGTAGATGCACACCTTTCCATCCGGAGTAATCAGAATGCCCCCGGGATTTAATTCAAGCCCAACGAGTCCTACTTTGTTTGGTGGATCGATATCTTTCCATTCTCTACGTTCACCAGTTTCAAGGTTCACGCGGTAAATCTTGGTGGCGAATTCTCCCGGCCCTATCACGTACACTGCCCGGCCGTCATCGCTCCACTGAATAGGCTCATCATCAGCTTCAAGTCCGAGAATCGGTTTCGGTTCTCCTCCATTCAAAGGTTGAATGTAATAGGTCTTGTCAGGTTGAAGAGTGATCACTCTTTTGCCATCCGGTGAGACACGAAGAGCGACCGTTCCCTCTTCCGTAAGCGGATGCACCTCGCCCGTGTTCACGTCCTGAACGTATGAGCGAATCGCGGCTTCCTCCCGCGCTTCTAATCCAGTAAAGAGAATTTGTCGTCCATCAGGAAAAAAGGAAGCATAGTGGTATTCCTTAATCCCTCGATTTGGCAACGTCTTGGGCTCGCCCTGTGAAGTTGATAGCAGTACAAGTTGCGGTTGTGGCTTTGTCGGTTGCAACGCGAGCGCCCACTTACCGTCGGTCGATAAGGCGAGGGCTTTTCCCGAGCCGAGCTGAATCCTTTCGCGGCTATCGAGTTTTCGCAGATATACCGCGTTGACGTTAGAAGGATCGCGGGCTTCATATCCCCATTCATAGTACAGCAGCATTTTCCCGTCCCGGCTAACATCCGCAGATGTAGCCCATGCATGTTGGGAATCGATGGCTTCGGTTGGTGACTTGTCTTTTAGAATTGTCATCGTGGTGTGATTAGTACCTTGTGTGATCAACATCCTCCCATCGTTGGAAATGTCGTCTACTCGCGCGCCTATACCAGGCAATTCATAAAGGTTCATTCGGACTTGTCCTGAAAGAGACACAGCATTAATGCTCAGAGTCTTGGCTACTTTGGAACCGCCAAACCAGATTTCATCGTTATTAGGATTCCAGGCAAGACCTTTGAGAGCTTGCCACTCCGTTGATATATCCGTCTTTTTCTGCGACGCCAAATCAAAGACTGCGATAGAACCACTGAAGTCACCCAACGGGTGCTCGAAGAAGGCAATCTTGTCACCCTTTGGCGAAAATCGAGGATAGGACATCCATCCACTGGACTTGTAGAGAACTTGGCCAGCGGGATACTCGAGCTGTTGTTCTCCCATTACGGATCTAAGGATCGCGAAAGTATTTCCGTCGGGTGCAAAAGCGGCATCATCAACACCCTCTATTCTAGTCTCTGGCTTACCACCTCCCGCCGGTAAGATCGCCAAAGTTCCGTTATAGCCATCACTCCAATTGAGTTCGAAGTCGAATAATACGGCAATTTTTCCAAGGCGCGAGACCGATTTGAGTGCCGCGGATCGAATACCAGCCGATCGGGATTCGGAACCTTGGACATCGGTGAAAAAAAGCTCAACAGGCTTTCCGTCAAACCCAGCACTATAAATTATTGTCTTTCCGTCAGGAGCGAACCGTGCTGCCGAGATGAAACCATCGCGAGTAGTAAGTCCGTGCGCGCTTTCACTGATTCTCGAACTCAATGAAGTCGTGGGACGATTTAAAGAAAGAACAGCGACTACCACACCAAGTAATAGCAATGCCAACGCAGGAGGCAGAGCCCACCGGATCCAACTGCGTTTACTAATTGGCTCAGTATCGTGTTGCAGTTGCGGATGGGTTGAAATGATCCCGCGCGTTGTAGTTGTTTGTGACCCGTCAGATTCCTTCAGTGATAAGCGCGCACCATCAGAGTTCGTCCGCACGAGCGCATTCAACTGAATCTCGTCTTTGAGTCGTTGGAGAGCTGACGAGAATTCCGCGATTCTTTGGTAGCGGAGGTCAAGATCTTTTATTAGGGCCTTGTTAACGACTTGTTCAAACTCCAACGGTAATTCGGGAACACTCGAACGCATTGATTCAGGCTCATCCTTTATCAGGGCCGCGATGATGTCACTTGTCGTCACCCCTTCAAACGGCACCCGTCCGGTTACCATTTCATAAATAACCGTTCCTAAACTGAAGATGTCGGTGCGGAGGTCGACACCGAGCCCTCGGGCTTGTTCCGGAGACATATATCTGGGAGTGCCCATGACTACACCAGGGTTTGTCTCCGGTGTTGCCGGCGAAAACTCTTTTTCCGCCAGTTTCGCCAAACCAAAGTCGAGAACTTTGATATAGCCATCAGACCGGATCATGATGTTTTCGGGCTTGATGTCACGATGAGCAATTCCGGCGGCGTGGGCAGCCTGAAGCGCACTTGCTACCTGAATTGCAACTTTGAGTATTTCGTCCAGACTCATTCGTTGAGTATTCATGTGCTGTCGCAGCGTCACGCCGTCAACGAATTCAGTGGCGATGTAGTGCAGTCCAGCTCTTTGTTCAACTTCATAAACTGTAAGGATGTTTGGATGATTTAAGGCAGATGCGGCACGTGCTTCTTGCTGGAACCGTCGCAGTCGGTCTTTGTCGTTTGTGAACTGTGGGGGGAGAAGCTTGAGAGCGATCTTTCGACCGAGACGCACATCCTGGGCCAGGTACACAATGCCCATTGCTCCTGAGCCAAGTTCCGACAGCACTTCGTAAGGCCCAATGGTTTCCCCAACTACATCAGCAAACATCTCGGCAGAAAGAGCAGAGGCGGAGTGTTCAAAAAAACTGTCGTCTTGATCGGAAGAAGCGAGGAGAGACTTCACATTGCCGTACAGTTCGTTATCGCCGGCGCAGGCTTCTTTGAGGAAGTTGGTGCGCTCGTCCGGATTTCGCTGTAATGCAGCGTGGAAGACTTGTTCAATTTTCTGCCATCGGTCAGCTTTCATAGGGATGCCGATCATAGAACTGACTCTGTGCAGGATTGCGGCACGAGAGATTCTGCCAGCGATTCCAATAATGAGCAACAAATGGAAAAATGATCCTGGTTAGTTTGACCGCTGTCGCCTTGGAGTGGTAATCGCAAAAGCCGACACGCCGACCAATTCTTCGGGGGCAGACTCAAAGTACCAGTTCCTATTTTTAGGTAGGAACTCAAATCAGCCTGACGGAGATCGCGAGAAACACTCCACAAACCTCTAAAAATAGAGGCCTTTAATTCTTTGCAGTCGGCAGCCGATTGTTAGCGTTGCGCTTAGGGAGGCGATCTGGCGAAGATCCTGGGCCACTCTGACGTCAAGACGACGGAGCACTATGTGCGAACCGGTGCAGCAACAACTGATGGGGAAGTTATTCAAACGAGCGGCGCCAAAAGTGAAAATAAGAGAAACCTATGTACGCGTATTGTTCGCGCGAGAAAGTTTTACACGCCTTTTTAGTATCGCTAAGTTGTTGAAGGTATTGGTGGCCAGGGACGGAATCGAACCGCCGACGCCGGCCTTTTCAGGGCCGCGCTCTACCAACTGAGCTACCTGGCCATGGCGAGTAAGGACTTTGCAGTATAAGAACCGGCGTCGAACGCTGTCAAATTTACCTGAAGCGCGTGCCGCACTATGATGTTGATGTTGGAAGTTCTGGCTCGTTGACACCTGGAGTTTCGACTCTAGTCCACCTTTCCCTTAGACCCATGACGCGTCCAATCCTTGGCAATCTAAGAGAGTTTGGAATCTCGAAAAGCCATGTCTGAAAAAACATCTGGCCGAGCAGCAGCATTACTGGTTGCAATCGCACCTTTCATTTACTTCTTCCCCGCCGTGCGTGGCCAGCTCGTATTGTGTCCCGACGATGGTTGGCTCACCAATTTGCCGCTTCGAATGACGGTGGCGCGCGAGGTACTCCGCGCACATTTGCCGTTATGGAATCCTTATATCTTCAGTGGCTTTCCACTGTTAGGCGCCGCGCAGGCCGGTATTCTGCTACCTCTCAACTGGTACTTCCTATTCTTATCTGCGCCAGTGGCGATGAATCTCGCGGTGCTTTCGACCTATGCGCTGGCGGGTGTCGGAGCGTACCTCTTCGCGCGCCGTAGCGGGGCGAATGTCTTCGGTTCGATTATCACGGGTTTCGTTTGGCAGTGGAGTGGCTTCCTCATCGCGCACATCGGACACACTAATATGATTCAGGCGGCCAGCCTGCTGCCGTGGGTTCTATGGGCGATTGATGCGTATGCCGTAACGGGGCGACGATCACGAGCCTTGATGATCGCAACTCTCGTCGCACTGCAAACATTTGCCGGACATCCACAGGCACTCGCCTACTCACTCTTACTAGCCGCGGCTTACGGTGGATGCATGGCGCTAAACAACCGCATTCTTCGGTTGCGATATCTCGGAGCAGTTGCGATGCTCGCAGGAGGATTGGCACTAGCGGCAGTGCAGATTTTGCCGACCTTGGAGCTCGCGCACAACAGTCTGCGAGCAGAGGTCTCCTATGAGTTTTTCACGTCGCTTTCGCTCTCTCCCAAATTCCTTCTCACCTTCTTCGCACCTTACCTGTTTGGCGGTGGCGATGGAGGATTCTTTAGCGCGCCGTATACTGGACCGCCCTTCTATGGCGAGTATGCCGGCTATGTTGGGGTCACAACCCTGACATTGGCAATCACGGCTCTGGTAATCAAGCGCGATGCCCAGACGAAATTTTGGAGCGTTGCCGCACTCGTCTGTTTAGCATTAGCCCTGGGACATTTCTGGCCGTTCGGCCTCTACCATGCGATCTTTCAGGTCCCACTATTAAACCTATTCCGCGTTCCGGCAAGACACTTAATGGAAGTGGATTTCGCGCTGGCCGTACTTGCCGGGCGAGCCGTTTCTGCCGTTCCGCTTGCCGAAAACAGAAAAAGAGTTGCGGCAGTGATTCTCGCCACCAGTGTGGGCGTGTTGGTGTTCACGTGCTTGAGTATAACGGTGTGGCGACCCGGTGCGTTTCGGATACAGCAAGGAACATTCATTAGCTTGCTGCGTACGCCAGAACTCTTCTTGCCTGCGATCCTCGCCGTCGCAGGCACAATGATGCTTTGGATCTTCGTCCGAGGCTGGCAACCCGGAAGAGTTTTGCTGTTCGTAATCGTTGCAGTTGACTTAAGTATGTGGGGACAGTCAAGCGGCTGGCGTTTGAGTCCGTCGCGCGATAGCGCACTCTGGCACGAGCCACCTGCCGTGGCATTTCTACGCCGGCGCGAAGGCGACGAGAAACAATTTAGGGTTCTAAGTCTGCTTCGTCCCGACCCGAATGTGTCTTATGCGGCCTCACGGCTCGGCATTACGGAGAACGTCCTGATGCTAGAGCCGAACACTTACATGATGTACGGCATTCAGAACGCGGCCGGCTATGACACCTTTGGATTAGAGCGTTACAGCCGACTCGCCGATGACATGAAACTCTGGGGTCAACTAGCTGATCCACAGCGCAGTTTGTCTGATGGTAAGGAATTTGACCTGCTAAACGTTCGGTACTTGCTTGCAGAAACTTTTGCAGCGGATACGTCCCGATGGCAGCAGGTAGCGCAATTAAGTGATGTATCAGTTTACGAAAATTTACGGGCGCTACCGCGTGCGTGGCTTGCAACCGGCGTAGTACAGCTACCGGAAGATGCTTTGCTGAAAGTCATCCGCACCGGAAAACTTCCTGACGGTCAGCCGTGGGAGCCGCTTCGCACGGCCTTGATGGACGCTTCGCTGCAAATGAACTTTGGTGGCGAGGAAGTTGGAAGAAAAGCAGAGATCGTCAGATACGAACCAAACCGAATTGAGTTGCGAACAGCGTGCGTCGCTCCTTCAGTGCTCGTCCTCAGTGAGAACCATTACTCAGGCTGGCGCGCCTACGTAGACGGCCAATTCGTACCCACATTGCGGGTCGACTACAACCTCCGCGGTATCGCTCTACCGCCGGGCGAGCATAGTATTAGTTTTGTTTACTGCCCGAAGTCCGTGCTGTTTGGTCTGCTGATTTCACTTTTCACCGCGATCGCCCTATTAGCATGGTGTCTACAACGGCAACGCCGAGATCAGAAAGGGGTTCAACCGGATACGGCGTGAGGGAT
>QHXG01000665.1:0-4719 GCA_003222845.1 Acidobacteriota bacterium
GATGCTGCAGATTTATGAAGACAAATCTCAGCTTCTCTGGATTGGCATCTTCATAACCGGATTGGTTGGCAGTTGGCTTAGTCGAAAACGATCGCAATGGATTTCATTAGGGTCTGCCCTAATCATGTCAGCGCCTTTTGCCTGGCCAATGATCTACCTGTTTTACGATCAGGATTCGTCAGAGCGCGCCGAGCGATTGCTTGCCCTTTGGCCGCTCATCTTAATTATCTCGCTCGTTCTCACAATCTTGACGATGAAACAGCGCCGAGTCCGCTCGCTGATTCTGCCATTTGTGTTACTCGCCACCATCAACGGTGCCTTCATGTCACAACAGCTTTGGGGATCCACGTACGCGCTCTGGCCGCTGTTCATAATTCTGTCGGCGGAGATAATCGTCAGTCTTTCGATACTTCTGAAAGAGCGATTATGGACGCTCCTCCCGCTGACGGTGACCATCGTGCTCTCGCTTCTGATTTCCGGAGCATTTTACATCCGGTCACATGAGCGTCTCGATTACGCCAATCTTGATGAAGGTGTTCTAACAAAATCAACTCTACCTCAATTGAAGGGAATGGCGACGCGCGGGGCTTGGCTACCGAATTTCGAAGAGTTGGTGCGCTATACCGAACGCGAAATTCCTCGCGACAACGGAATCCTCATCATTCCCGGAGAGGATCTGTTCTATTACACGACTGGCCGGCGGCCGCTCTTTCCGGTGCTCTCGTTCGACCACACTGTGAATCCCTATTCGCCGCAAGAAATACTAAAGCTCGCACGAGACCGTAACATTCGTTGGCTGATCGTTAAGCAGGACCTGCAAGATGAAGACGAGGAACTGGAAAAGGAACGAGACGCACTAACGGAAGCATTGGAAGAAGATTTCGAGCAGGTTGAAAGTTTGAAGAACTACGACGTATATCGACGGACCGAGACGAAGCGCTGATCGATTTCGAGATCGGTTCTCTTACTGCGGCCCTTGCGGATGTTGCTTCAGCCATTCCGCACGCAGCAGAAAACTTCCCTCAACAACGACGCGTTCGCCGGCACTCAAACCCTCCAGAACAGGATAGACGCCGTTACTTTCCGGGCCGAGCCGAATCGGACGTAGCGTGAATTCGTTTGGTTTTTCGGTCGCGACGAAAACGAATTGCTGATTGACGATCGCCTGTACGGCATCTTTAGGAACCACTGGAGTTGTTATCGCGATACCCTGCGCTCCGAAAGCCACGTTCACGTACATTCCGATTTTGAAAATCTGTGCCGGGTTTGCGAGTTCGATTCGCACCTGCGCCGTGCGCGTGGCGGGATCGATTTTTGGATCGACGTATGACACGCGTCCGCGAAACACTCTGCCCGGATAAGCGTCGGAAGTTACGTTAGCGCCGCTGCCGACGCGAACCGTCGCCAGATCCTTTTCGTAAACTTGTCCCACAACCCACACGGTCGAGAGATCAGTTACGCGCATCAATTCTTTGTTCGCTTCAATGACCTCGCCGGAATTCACAGTGCGACTTGTTACAGTACCTGAGGATGGCGACGGCACGGTGACTTCAGAGCTGATCTGTGACGATGAATTCAGGGAGTCTATGCGCTGTGCCGACATTCCCAGCAGCAGCAACTTCTGTCGTAAGTTGGAGACATTCGATTCGGCTTCGCGATATTGCGAAGTGGCCATCTCCAAATCCTCACGACTCGCCGCCCCAATCTCGACGAGCTTTATCGTGCGCAGATGATGCCGATGATGTTCGTCGAGCGCCGCAACCGCAGCCAAGTAACGCGACTGCGCCTCAGCCAGTTCATTGCTGAACACAACGGCGACCCGCTGACCTTTCCTTAGGTTCTGGCCTAACTCGGCACTGACGCTTCGCACTATTCCGCCCACAAGAGAAACCACCGGAGTCTTCTTTATATGAATTGGCTTGTACAACTCCAGTTGCCATTTGCCCCGCCGCTTCGGACGACGGTCGCTCGCCAACTGTTTCTATCTTCAGCTGGGCGGTACGCATTTGCTCAGGAGTCAGTGTCAATTTCTGTGCTCCGGCTGTTGGATTCTGTGGAGATTCTTCGAACGAAACGGAGCGCGGCGCGGGTACAGGCTTGCCGACTTGCTTCGGCCATAAGAGCCAGGCGGCAATCGCAACGACAACGACTATAGTAATCGCTGCCACAGCGATCAGCGGGGCAGTTCGACGATCAGAAGTCTTAGGTAACGGTTTGGCTGAGGGTGTCTCGCTCTCGATTTGTTTATCAGATCCTTCATTCATCGCTTTATCAACTCCGGTGAAGCCGTGGCGCGTGCGATCTCCACTCGCGCGTTGTAAACGGCAAGTTGCGCATCAATGAAATCATTTTCCAATTCAATGAAACGGCGCTGCTCGCCAATGAAATCCAGCAGGGTCTTTGAACCAAGCTCGTAAGTTTGCCTGATAACATCAAGATTCGCCTTAGCGGCGTCACGCGCGCCAACTCGAAAAATCTCCTCGGCGCGGACTGCCCGATCGTATTGCGCATAAGCCGATGCGACTTCCCGGCGCACGGTCAACTCCGCAAACTCACGCCTGGATTTTGCCGCTGCTGAGTCCGCGATCGCAGCTTCGATTGCGCCTTGATTCTTGTTTCTAATCGGCAGGTCAAGCGAGACGCCGAACTTCAAAAAGTGAAAGACATCCTGAACAGGTTGCAACTGGCCGTGATCATTCACGCCGAAGACAGGGAAACTGGAATTCATGCGTTCATAGCCGGCAGTAAGACTGGCATCCAAACGGCCCTCCGCTCGGGCCTGCTCAATCCGTGCGGCGGCCAGATTTTCATTCGCTCGAAACGCCTGCAGGTCTGGCCGCTCGCGCAATGCATGTTCAGTGGCTTCCGATGAGGGTGGCAGTTGATCGATGAGGTGATCGAAATCACCTTTCAGACGTAACGGTTGTTCCGGGGATATGCCGAGCAAATTCCGCAATTCGAATAACGATACCTCTACTTTGCCCGCAACGCTCTCGCGCATCGATTTCAACTTATTGAGTTCGACCAGGGCCATGTTTTGTTCGAGCGGCGGCGTAGCGCCCTCGACGACTTTCGCGGCAATGAGATTAAAGCTTTGTTGATTCGCCTCGACTAATTCGTCAGTGAATGAAAGCTTCATCGCTTGCGACAGCGCTTCGCCAAACTTCGTGCGTACTTCGCCGGCGAGCAAACGCTCCCGATTGGCAACTTCGCGCTCACGTACCTCGACTTCACGCTCAGCCACGGTAATACGCGTCGCACGTCGTCCACCCAACTCCAAAGGCAGCATCGCAGTCGCCATCAAGCTGTTGTCTTTGCCCGGAGGAATCTGCCGCGTACCCTCAATATCAAGTTTCGGGTTCGCTCGCAATCGGGCCTGTCGGGACCTAGCTTTGGCCGCATCGATTTCTTTGCGAGCAGCTTCGAGCTCACCGTTGTGCGACAGCGCGTACGTGACGGCTTCATCGGCACTCATGCCGTTGGTCTGATCAAGATAACGCGAGGAAGCAGGAGTCTGAATTGAAGGGCTAGTTGCTCTTGGCGGCGCAGGCAAAGCCTGAGCATGAACCGTTGGCATTTGACCAAAGAAGGTCGTCAGGACAAACACGACAACGAGCCGACGTAGTCGGCGACAGAGTGTAGCCCCGGGCGTAAGCCCGGGGTATGCTGCCCCTATTATTCTGCCGCCTGCTTCGCAGGCTCGTTGAGAGGTGCAATTCATCCGCATCTCAATTCTCAACTCTCGCACTTTCCTTCTTCAGTTCTCGCTCACGTAGCCAGAAGAAAATCACCGGCGTCACGATCAGCACGTGCAGCAGACTCGAAAGCATGCCGCCGAGGACCGGCGTCGCCAGGGGCTTCATGACTTCCGCGCCCGCGCTAGTGCTCCACATGATCGGCAAGAGGGACGCGACCACGGTTGAGACTGTCATCACCTTTGGTCGCAACCGCAGCAGCGCGCCTTCAGTCACAGCTTCCAGCAACGAGGCCCGCGTTAATTGACCAACCTCACGCCGCTTGCGCGTGACCGCTTCCTCCAAATAAATGACCATCACTACCGCCGTCTGTACCGCAGTTCCGAACAAAGCGATGAATCCAACCCAAACGGCTACCGAGAAGTTGTACCCGAGGAACCAAAGCAGATAGATGCCGCCGGTCAAAGCAAAAGGCACCGCCATCAGGACGTGCGCGGCTTCGAGCGCGGAGTGATATGTAATGTAAAGGAGAGCAAAGATCACAATCAGCACAATCGGCACTACCAAAAGCAAACGACTGCGAGCGCGCTGCTGATTTTCATATTCGCCGCTCCATTCGATGTAGTAGCCAGCAGGCATGTGGATCTGACGCGCGATTGTGCTCTTCGCCTCGTCAACAAAGCTTCCTACGTCGCGCCCGCGCACGTTCAGCAGCACTGTGCCGCGCAGCAGGCCGTTCTCGCTGGAGATCATCGTCGGCCCTTGCACCTGCGTAATGTCCACAAGCTGCGACAGAGGAACGGACGCGCCAGTCGATGATGTGATGGGAATTTGCCCGATAGCTTCCACGCTGGCGCGGAACTCCGGCGCATAGCGCACCCGCACGGGAAAACGACGACGGCCCTCGATGGTCACCGAAAGATTTGTTTCGCCGATACCATTTTCGATTGTGTCGTTAATTACTTTCTCGTCGATGCCGTAGCGGGACGCAGCAACCCGGTTAATATGAATGTCGATGTAAGGC
>QHXG01000665.1:4757-6421 GCA_003222845.1 Acidobacteriota bacterium
CGGAATGTTGAGCAATGTCTCCGCGATTCGCTGCGAAGTTTGCTCCAACGTCTTCAAATCGTTAACAAATACTTTGACGCCCACCTGCGAGCGATTCCCAGTTGAGAGCATATCAATGCGGTTCTTGATGGGCTGGGTCCAGATATTCGTGACGCCTGGCATACGCAGCTTCTCGTCAAGTTCCGCGATCAGAGATTCTCGAGTCAGGCCCTTTCGCCACTCTTCGGTCGGCTTCAAGTGGACTACGGTCTCAGTCATGTTCGTCGGCGAGGGATCAGTCGACGTTTCTGCGCGACCCGCTTTGCCCACCGCCCATTCAACTTCGGGCACGCTCTTGAGAATCTCGTCTTGCCGACTGGTAATCTTGATGGCCTCGTCAACGGAAATTGCGGGGTCCGTCACCGGCATGAACATCAAGTCGCCTTCATTTAGCGGCGGCATGAACTCCTTGCCAATTCCCGTCGCCAGAAAAATCGCGCCGCTAAAGAGCAAGACGGCAAAAGCGACTGTTAGTACACGATGATTCAAAGCGAACCGCAGCACCGGACGATAGATAAAGTGCAAAGCGCGCATCACGGGGTTTGCCTGCTCAGCGTGAAACTTGCCCCGCAGCAGGAGCGTGCAGAGTACGGGCACGAGCGTAACCGCTATGATCGTCGCGCCCACCATTGCGAAGGTCTTGGTGAATGCCAATGGATGAAAGAGTTTGCCTTCTTCGCCGGTGAGGGAGAAAACCGGAATGAAGGCGAGGATTATGATCGCCATCGAAAAGAAGATTGGACGACCAACTAAACGCGTTGAATCAAGCACAGTCTGCCAGACAAGCAGCCTATCTTTCGGATCAACCTGGCGTTGTTCGATGAAGCGGAATGCGTTTTCTGTTACTACAATCCCGGCGTCCACCAGCACGCCTATCGCTATGGCGATGCCCGAAAGCGACATCAGGTTCGAGCTGATGCCCATGTAGTACATGAAGAGAAACGCCAGCAGCACTGCGAGCGGCAGCGGCATCGTCACGATCAGAATCGACCGGAAGTGCGCGAGAAAGAGAATGTGCGCCAGCGTCACCAGGATCAATTCTTCGATGAGCGCGCGCTTCAACGTATGCGTAGCACGTTGAATTAGCTGCGTGCGATCGTAGAACGCAACTACGCGCACGCCAGTGGGTAGGCCACTCTGTATCGCCGCGATCTTTTGCTTCACCGCCTCAATGATTTCCAACGTGTTCACGCCATAACGCGCGATGACCACACCGCCGACGGATTCTTTGCCGTTCTTATCCAGCGCACCCACACGAAAGGCATTCCCAAGTTTCACATTTGCGACGTTCTTAACGTAAATCGGAATGCCGTTCGGCGCCGTTAGAACGATGTTCTCGATGTCCGCGACTGATTGAATCAAGCCAACCCCGCGCACCACCGACCATTGGCCCGCCTGCTCAACCACATTTCCACCCACGTTATTGTTAGAGCGCTTGACTGCTTCGACCACCATCGACAACGGGAGCGAATATGAACGCAGCTTGTTAGGATCGACGTCGACCTGGTACTGCTGCACGTAGCCGCCGACGCTTGCGACTTCCGCTACGCCCGGCACTGAGTTCAATTGATAACGGACGAACCAGTCCTGTAACGTGCGTAGATCGCGCAGGTTCATCTGATCGC
>QHXG01000666.1 GCA_003222845.1 Acidobacteriota bacterium
GCCGTCAAAGATGAAGTAATGAACGTCGCCACGCCGCCCGCATTCAAGGCCACCGGGGCGCCGAGGTTCGTGCCATTGTCCTTGAACTGCACCGTGCCCGTCGGCGTGCCGGCGCCTGACGTGACCGTGGCCGTGAAGGTTACGCTTTGGCCGAAGCTGGACGGGTTCACCGAAGCGAGCAGTGCAGTGATCGTACTGGCTTTCGCAATCGTGAAAGTCTGCGGCACGTTGGTCGCCGCATTGAAATTCGCATTGCCGGGTTGTGCCGCCGTAATCGTGCACGAGCCTGCGCCGGTGAGATGGACCGTATTGCCCGCTATCGTGCAATTGCCCGTGGCGGTGAAGCTCACGCTCAGTCCCGAAGAAGCCGTGGCGCTGACATTGAAATCAGGATCGCCAAACGTCTTGTTCGCCAAAGCGCCAAACGTGATCGTCTGATTCGCCTTCGCGATGTTGAAGCTTTGCGGCACGTCGGTCGCCGCATTGAAATTCGCATTGCCCGGTTGTGACGCCGTGATGGTGCATGAACCAGCGCCGGTGAGATGAACCGTATTGCCGGCGATCGTGCAGTTGCCCGTGGCGGTGAAGCTCACCGGCAAGCCCGAAGAAGCCGTGGCGCTGACATTGAAGTCCACGTCGCCAAACGTCTTGTTCGCCAAAGCGCCAAAGGTAATCGTCTGGTTAGCTTTCGCGATGCTGAAAGTCCGATGCACATCCGGCGCAGCGTTGTAGTTTTCATTGCCGCCCTGCGAAGCCACAATCTCGCATGAGCCGGCCCCGATGAGATGAATCGTGTTGCCGCTCACCGTGCAGTTGCCGATGGCGGCCAAGGTCACGATCAACCCCGAGCTGGCCGCCGTGAAGACATTGAAATCAGGGTTACCGAAGGTTTGATTCGGGATCGCATCCAGCGTAATAAACTGGTCTCCCTTTAAGTTGGTCAGCGCAAAGTTCGCCGTCGGCAAACCGGTGCCCATACCGGCAACTACATTATAAGGACCGCCAGCTATGCCATTCGCAGTCAAGGTCGGAGTGGTGGCCACCCCGCTGCCGTTGGTCGTCATGTTTACGGTCGTGACGTTACCGGGGAAGGTAGCGCTCGCCCCGCTCGCCGGCGCGGTAAAGGTCACTACTCCACCGGCAACAGGTTCCGCGAAGGCGCTGCTGACGGTCGCCGTTAAAGGCTGACCGAACACGCTCAGAATCTGCGCGCTCTGCGGCGTGCCGCTGGTCGCCGAGATGGTAAAGCCGCGTGATTCGAACGCGCCGATGTCTACCGTTGCGTTGACGATGCGGTTGAAGCCCACGCCGCGCTGATCCGTAAACGGTGGGCCACCGAATGGTGGATTAATAATGGCGGCGTTATCTCCCGCGTTGAGGGCCGGGCTACCGGGTAACAAGGCCATCGTCTGGGTGGGGCCGCCGTTGTTGGCCAGCGAGCCGAGCAAAGGATTAACCGGCGCGGCAATCGTGCCGACGATGTCGCCGTTGCTGCCATTGGTAAAGCCGCTGCTGTTGTTGCTCTTGCCGACCAGGTTGTGTCCCTGCGAAGTCATGGGGCCCAACAGGTCAGGACCAAGCCCCGAGCCCGCGGTGTTAAGCGCCACGATCGTGTTCCGGAGACTAATCACCGGGCTCCCCGAGTTGTTATAAATGCCACCGCCGGCGCCGGCGAGGCCGGGCGCAGTGTTGCCGCTGATCGTGCTATTGGTGACGTTTACGGGTCCGCTTTGGACATTGAAAATGCCGCCGCCGGAACCTGAGTTACCGCTGAGCGTGCTGTTGGTGAGGTTGATGGTTCCGGTGCCGTTGTTGTAGATGCCGCCGCCCGAGATCGTCGCGGTATTGTTGTTCAGCGTGCTGTTGCTGAGGTTGACTACCCCGGTACTGAAGTTGAGCAGGCCGCCGCCGAACCCGGCCGTGTTATTGCTGAGCGTGCTATTCGTGACGTTAACGGTGGCGGTGCTGTTATTGAGAATGCCGCCACCCGAAGATCCGCCGGCGACCATGCCATTCGCGATGGTCAAATCCGCGAACGTGACGATATTCGGACTCGCCATCGTCACGTTAAAGACGCGCGAATTATTGTTGCCGGAGATGGTCAACAGATTGGCCCCGGGTCCCTGGAAGGTCAGATTCTTATCAATCAGCAACTCTCCAGTAGTCAGCGTAATCGGACTGGTGACATGGCCCGGGGTCATATCGAAGGTAATCGTGCTGCCGGGACAAGCGCTGGCGATGATCCCGCGCAACGAGCCCGCGCCGCTGTCGTTGCTGTTAGTGACTATGGTGGGCGCACAGTTGACCGAGATGGTGAAACTCTGTGGGCCGGAGGTATCGAAGCCGCCAAAGGCCGTCCCGCCGTTGTCCTGGAGCGTGATCGTGATCATGGCCGCGCCGCTGACGTTAGCCGTCGGGGTATAGGTAAGCGTGCCGCTGGAACTGATCGCCGGCCCGGCCGAGAACAAGCCCGGGTTGGTATTGCCGGTCACATTAAAGGTGAGCGTCTGTCCGGATTCATTAGCCGGCCCGGCGGAGATATTGGTGGCCCAGTTCGCCACGGTCTGGGCGCCGACGTTGGCGTTCACCGACTGGTCCGGCCCTTTGGTAAAGGTAGGCGCATCGTTCACCGAATTAACGGTGATGGTGAAGTTCTTCGGCGCCGAGGTATCGACGCCGCCGTTGAGGACGCCGCCATTATCCTTAAGCACTACGGTGATCGTGGCCGAGCCATTGGCGTCCGTCCCCGGCGTGTAGGTTAAGGTGCCTGTTGGACTAAGCGCCGGGAGAGAACTAAACA
>QHXG01000682.1 GCA_003222845.1 Acidobacteriota bacterium
CTTGTTGCTGCTCTTTGATGGCATTGAGCATCGTCCACAGAATCGGATCGTTGTTGATTTGCAAATAGCCGCTGGCCGTCCGGCTCACCGCTTCGGGCAGCACGCGCTGCACGGCCTGGGCGCTGAAGCCGACGTATTCGCCCTCGCCGCGCAGCCCCAGTGCGTTATTCGGTTTGTATTCGTAACGCAGCGGCTGCAATTGCCGCAACGTTTGCAGCCCGGCCTTGAATTGGCCCTTGATATTCTTCAGTCTTTCATCGGAAAAGACTTGCCAGGAACCTCCGCCAACTTTTGAAGCGTTGCCGTTTACAGACAGCAATTGGTCGGGCGCCGTCGTGCCGATGCCGACGCTGCCGTTAGAGATCATCGTCAGCACGGTGCCGGGTGTGCCCAGATCGAAGCGGACTTGGTCGAAACCCAGACTGCCACCGCTGCCGAGGCGCAGGATGTTGCTGGTGTCCGCCAACAGCACACGCTTTTGCGCACCACCGGTGTTCTTCAAGTACAGGCCTTGGTTGTTGTCCATGAGGATAGCTCCACCGCTGACCTGCAACTTGGCAGCGGGCGCAGCGGTGCCGATGCCGACGAAAGTATCCGCCGCCGCCGAGTTCACACCGTTGATGCTGCCCAGCACTAGACAATTGCTGCAAGCGACTTGCGCATTCGCGCCGAGCGCAGTCGCGTTTCTGAGGTTAGCTGACCCGACATCGGCGCCGGCGCCGATGAGGGTATTGAACAAGCCGCTCGTGTTTGAGAAGCCAACCGACACTCCCGCGAAGGTGTTGTTGTCGCCCGTCTTATTTCCTTCACCAGCAAAGTCTCCAATAAAGCTGTTCCCGCCGCCCGTCGTGTTTGAGTAGCCAGCGCCGTTTCCGAGAAAGTTGTTATTGCTGCCCGTCGTGTTACGGGGCCCAGCACTTTGTCCCACGAAGTTATTGGCGAAGCCGGTCGTGTTTGAAGAACCAGCGAAGCCTCCCACGAACGTGTTGCAACAACCCGTCGTGTTAGCCAGGCCTGCCTGCCCCCCGAAGAAGGCATTGGCGAAGCCCGTCGTATTCACTTGGCCCGCGCTCGCGCCGACGAAGGTGTTGGAGACGCCCGTCGTATTGTTCGCACCGGCGAGCCGTCCGAAGAAAGAATTGCTTGCGCCCGTAGTGTTGGAGACACCGGCAGAGGCGCCAAAGAAGGAATTATCGTTGGCAGTCGTGTTAGACGCGCCTGACCCAACTCCCGCGAACAAATTACCATTGCCGGCATTGCTCAAAACACGGACGCCGGCGATGTTGTACTGGGTTGTCGCGTTGACTTGATTACCGGAAAGCGTACCAGCAACACTGCCATCGCCTGAGATATTGAAGTTGCTGCTCGATTGCTGATTCGTCGAGTTCTGAATGTAGTTACTGCTGCCTGCGGTCGGAGATCGTGAATCAGTTAATCGAGAATCACTCGTCTGCACATATTGACTGGCCCCTACTCCGCCGAGTTGCGTCGCATTCGTCGCGGTGTCGGCCAGCGTCGCTCTGCCGCTGCGAACCGCGTAAGGCGTGGAGGTGATCGGCTGTCGCGGCGAGAGCGTCGTGTAAGACGGATCGCTGGGATGTCGCGCGCTGATTTCCAGAAAACGATTCGCGCCGGGAAATGCATTCGCGCCAAAGTCGAGCGTGACCGTGAAGACGCCGCCGCTCACTTGCACGGCGGGCAAAGCCTGCGTCGAGCCGATCTGCATTCCGCCACTCGAGCTGTCCCAGAGTGCAAACTGCAAATCATAATTGCCATTGGCCGAAGTGCCACCATCTGTCAACCTTCCTTGATAGGTGAAGGCGGTAGTCTGCGCTGCGGCATTGGTGGCGAACAGCCAGGCGCATCCGAACGCGACCAGGAGACAGTAGGCGGATCGTCGTTGATTAGATATACGTCCTAACATTTTTCTCTTTCTTAGCGCCCAAAGGCAGTGCTGCAAGTTCAATCACAGTTGTCAGTTTGATTTACACAGTTCCGTGGTCGGATGATCGCTGCAAACTAGTGTCTTGAGCGCTTCAATCTCGTGTTGCTGCCGGGCAATGGTCTGTTGCTGAGCTTCAATCTGCGCTTGCTGCTCCTTGATCGCATTGAGCATCGTCCACAGGATCGGATCGTTGTTGATTTGCAGATAGCCGCTGGCCGTACGGTTCACGGCTTCGGGCAGCACGCGCTGCACAGCTTGGGCGCTGAAGCCGACGTATTCGCCCTCGCCGCGCAGCCCCAGCGCGTTATTCGGTTTGTATTCGTAACGCAGCGGCTGTAATTGCCGCAGCGTTTGCAAGCCGGCCGTGAATTGGCCTTTGATATTCTTCAGCCGTTCATCAGAAAAGACTTGCCAGGAACCGCCGCCAACTTTTGAAGCGTTCCCGTTGACCGACAGCAGTTGGTCGGGGTTCGTGGTACCGACGCCGACGCTGCCGTTGGAGAGCATAGTCAGGACAGTGCCGGGTGTGCCGAGATCGAAGCGGATCTGATCGAAACCGAGACTGCCTCCGCTGCCAATATGCAGCGTGTTGCTGGTGTCGGCCAGCAGCACCCGCTTTGGCGCGCCGAAGTTGCTTTTCAAGTAAAGTCCCTGATTGTTGTCGAGCAGGATGGCGCCGCCGCTGACATGCAGCTTGGCGGCCGGTGTGGTTGTGCCGATACCGACGAAAGTATCCGCCGACGCCGAGTTCACGCCGTTGATGCTGCCCAGCACGAGACAATTGCTGCAGTCCACCTCCGCATTGGCGCCCAGGGCGGTGGCGTTAGTGAGATTGC
>QHXG01000683.1 GCA_003222845.1 Acidobacteriota bacterium
AGAAGGCGATAAATCGGTGGTGTCGCATAACTGGGCCAACATTGCTACATCTGACGGGCTTGAAAACGCAACGTAATCAATTCCGCCGCCGACCAGCAGTGCTCTTAATTGCGCCAGGAGAGATTCATTCGTTGAGGCGATTCTATACGCCGCGACGACATCCACACGTGCGCCCGCGTGCTCGAGAACTTGTGGCAGAGGGTCGTCTGATGTAGCTGAGCGGGGAATCAGAAAATTAGCAGTACGGAAAGCTTCACGCCCACCGACGTAGGCTTCGAGCGCCTCGATTACTCGACTCGCAGCATGACTATCTGGAACCAGATCTACATGGACCTGCATTTCTTCCAGTCGAGTGCTACTGGCGTTACGGATCGCACAAACCCGGAGGTCATCCAACTCGCTGATGTCATGATTCAGTTGATGGAAACGCCGCAGAAAATAATCGACTGCATGGACACTCGCGAAGATCAGCCAGTCATAACCGAAAATGTTCTCGATGGCTTCATCAAGCGCGACGTAACTCTCGGGCTCGTGACTCTCGATCTCCGGTGTAGTGATTACGCGCGCGCCAGAGCGTTCAAGTTCAATTCCAAGCTCAGAAGCTGCGCCCGACGACGAAACCAAAACGGTTCGATCTTTAAGTGGCTGATTGTTTGAAATGCGTTCCATTCTGGCAATATTGTTAGTTTGTGCAACGGTGAGTCATTCGGGCCGCCAGGAATGTCTAGTTAACACCCTCTCCTTTGGGAGAGGGTTGGGTGAGGGCTTAGCTATGAGAACCCAAGAAGATACTCTTTCCTTTCTTCGGGACTCCTGCGTGGAGGAGAGAACAATATGTACATGTTGACTTTCGCAGCTAGGCCCTCACCCCAGCCCTCTCCCAGGGGGAGAGGGAGTTTACCTAAGAATTTTCGGCGTTCTTCTTCATTTTGGGCGTGCGTTGATTCGATGACGCCTGATCCGCCAGACGACGACAGCGATTACTATCGCGGCGATTAGCAGAATTGTTCCGCTGCGACCGACCCACTTCACCAACAGCGGCAGGCTCTGGCCGAAAAGGTATCCCAGCGTCGTAATTACGATAGACCACAGCAGGGCGCCGGCGACGTTGTAAACAAAGAACACGCGCCAGCGCATCTTCGAGGCGCCCGCAAGCAGGGCCGCGAACACCCGCAATCCGGTAATGAAACGCGCGACGAGAATTGTCTTATTACCATGGCTCTGGAAATAATTCTCCATGCGTTCAAGGCGCTTCGGCGTCAGAAAAATGAAACGGCCGAAGCGTAAGAGGATGCCGCGGCCATAATGATGACCGATGGCGAAGCCGATGTTGTCGCCGATGACTGCACCGGTCGCCGCCGTTAGCATTACTCTTATGATATTGAATTGATCAGATCGACTGGCGGCGAAATATCCAGCGATCAAAAGAATCGTTTCACCCGGGACAGGCACGCCGGCGTTTTCCAGCATCACGCCAAAGAACACCGCCCAGTAGCCATAAGCGAGCATGTACTGCTCGATCAACTGAAGCGAGTTGTGCAGGAAATCCATCGTTAAGCAGGCGGCCCGTGCGATTCTAGGTGAAGCCGGCGAACCGCAGCAAGCTTGGCAGGGACAAAGCACCGGGATTAGAATGACTGCGGTTCTCTCCAGAAAAACAAGCCGTTAGTGCTATCGACGGTCGCCAACTGACAAAGCGGAATCAATCCCAATGGAGTAGTCATGAAAATCCTGCTATGGGCCGCGGTCTTCTTCGCTCTCGCGTTATCGTTTTCCATCGTTACCGCTCAATCCCCGCGCGAGACGCCGCGCGCGCGCGATCAGAGGCCCGCGATGCCAACCGAAGTCCAACCGGAGCCTACACAGGACATTGAGACGCTGAAGATAGACACCAATCTGGTTACTGTTCCCGTGATTGCCAGCTCGCGCACCGGCGCCTACATCGCGGATGTGCGCAAAGAGGAATTCAAACTGTTGGAGGACGGCGCGCCGCAGGAGATTGCATTCTTTGCGACCGTTAACGCCCCGTTTCACGTGGTACTGCTGCTCGACACCAGCGACAGCACGCAGGAAAAGTTGGGCAAGATTCAGCAGGCGGCTATTGCTTTCCTGAATCAACTCGGCTCGCAGGACAAAGTGAAAGTTATCTCGTTCGATGGTGAGTTGCATGACTGGAATGATTTCACGAGCGATAAGGCGATCCTTCGCAGCTCAATAGAGCAAACGCGCTCGGGTCATGACACACGCGTTTACGATGCGGTTCAGATGGCACTCGACGCCCTGCGGCCGATAGGGCAGCGCAAGGCAATCGTCATCTTCACGGATGGCATGGACTGGCACAGTGAGAGTTCGACCTTCGACAACACTTTACACGAGGTGGATGAGTCAGGCGTCATCGTTTATCCGATTCGCTTCGATACGCGCGCCGAAACGGAACGACTGGCTCGGAAACAGCAAGCAGAAACAAACGGCGTCCAGTTGCCCACCAGCGACATTATTCGCCAGCCTCCAAATGGAACTACCCCGACCACCTTTCCCAGCGACGAACCATTTCCCACAAAAGGAATACCGAGAAGCCCGCTGCCAATACCACCGCCTTCAGTAATTTTTGGTCGAGGCAATCAGAATCCGCCGATTGGCTCGCCGACCGGTAGAGTGCCATGAACTGGTTTATTTTTCCAAGGCTGGCGGGGGCAAGCCACCCTTCCTGACCTTGAGGTATGGTCGGTATGCTCAAAATCTATCCTCCAGTCTTGGCGCGATAACCGGGCCGGGCGCGAATAGCGATGTCTTTGCGCGAGGTTTTGACCTGAATCTTTCGATAAGTACCGTCGTGTTCCCTATTAGTCGGGTAGGCCGTGAGCGTGCTCCCGCAAGCATTCGCCGCCATCGCCGCTGAGTTGCGCACGCAATACCTGCTTGGTTACTACCCGACTAATAGGGAACACGACGGTACTTATCGAAAGATTCAGGTCAAAACCTCGCGCAAAGACATCGCTATTCGCGCCCGGCCCGGTTATCGCGCCAAGACTGGAGGATAGATTTTGAGCATACCGACCATACCTCAAGGTCAGGAAGGGTGGCTTGCCCCCGCCAGCCTTGGAAAAATAAACCAGTTCATGGCATTCTACCGGTCGGCGATTGGGCGAAGACCGAAAGGAAGAGCGGGGGCAAGCCACCCTTCCTGACCTTGAGGTTTTTGCTGGCGCGTCGTTAGATTGCGCTTGTCCAGCTTTCCTCACCCGTGTTAGTTTTTTCATCGTAATCCGAATTCAACCGGCACATTGAGAGTCGATGACGATACCCGATCGTAACGAAGCGTGGGAGTTGTTGTGCGAATACACGAAAGGCGATAGCCTACGCAAACACGCAATCGCAGTTGAAACGGCGATGCGCGCCTGCACGAAGCGCTATGGTGAACCCGACGCCGACGAAGATGAGTGGGGTCTGGTCGGCTTGCTTCACGACTTCGATTACGAAATGTTTCCTTCCGCCGATCAGCATCCGTTCACAGGCGCAAACATCTTGTGTGGCCGCGGCTATCCCGATCGCATCATCAAGGCGATCATGGGCCACGCAACGTACACCGGCGTGCCGCGCGACACCCAAATGGCAAAGGCTCTGTTTGCTACCGACGAGCTGTGCGGCTTTCTGGTAGCCTGCGCGCTGGTTCGTCCATCGCGAAGCCTGGACGACATGGAAGTGAAATCAGTGAAGAAGAAACTGAAAGACAAAGCCTTCGCGCGTTCCGTTAATCGCGAAGATATTTATCAGGGCGTTCAGGAACTTGGCGTCGAACTTGATGAGCACATCCGATTTGTGATTGAGGCGCTGAAACCGGTTCAGCGGGAAATTGGTTTAGGGCCGAGAGAAGAACAAGCGGCGACTGGCTAACTTATCGTGTGTGGCGTTCTTGATAGCTTCGCGGAATGACTAGCCTGTTAGGCAACAATTGGGAAGCAGCGAGATAGAATCCAATAGTCAGAAACAGGGCCACGACCGCGGTAATCATCGCCTGAGTTTTTCGTCTTCGGGCGGTGTGACGGTAGGCGAAGACGCCCGCGTATACTATGAAGACGAGTGGCAGGGCGGCGCTCGCGAGCAAAAACGGGTCATGACGGGCCAGCTCTCTGGCAGAACCAAACAAGGCGATCGCGAGCGTGCTCCACAGCCCGCAAGCAACAACGGCGGCAGCGAAAGATGTAATAACGAGCAGTCTCCAGCGCATCGGAACTCTTTGTAACCGAAGCCTCAGTCTTTTCCAGAGAAATAAGGACGCAAGGATATCACAGCGTGATAACTGACCACACCATAATCAAGCGCGGCGGATCGGAACAGACGAGCAATCAACGTGATGCGAACAAGCCGCTTTTCGAGTCGCCTTTCACTTGTCACTCGTCGCTCGTCTGAAAATGCTTACCCGAAGCGCCC
>QHXG01000660.1 GCA_003222845.1 Acidobacteriota bacterium
ACAGCAGGAAGAATGCGACTTAGGCTGAGGAGCGGAAGGAACATGCGCGCGGGTGTGACGAATATCCAACGATTAGCGGCTGCGGAGAGTTCGTGCTGGTTTGATTCGTCGAAAGCTTTTGACCCTTTCGCGAAGAGATCGCACCTGGCTTTCCACCGACGCTTAACCGAACTGTTTCGCACACCCGCGAGCTGCCTTGACTCGCTAACGAATACTCAGTTGTAGTCAGCCAAGACGACTCTACTATAACAATTTCGCAGAGCCAGGCGAAGCATGTTCCGGCAGCTAAAACCATCACTCATGGAGGTAACCGAACATGTCAGAGTATGCAGCCCTGGTGGCCGTCGATTGGGCCGATCAACAACACGCCGTCTGTCTCTTAGACCCGAGCACCGGAGAGCGGGAACAAAGCATCGTCAAACACACGCCGGCAGCTTTGCAGGAGTGGGCCCTCTCGCTGCACCAACGCTTCGCTGGTCAGCCCATCGCCGTCTGTCTGGAACAGTCACGTGGGCCATTGATCTATGCCCTGCTGCAGTACGACTTCTTCGTCCTCTATCCCATCAACCCGGCCACCCTCGCCAAGTATCGCCAGGCTTTCTCGACCGCCCGCGGCAAAGATGATCCCACCGATGCCGATTATCTGCTCGACCTCTTAGAGCATCATCGTAATCGTCTGCGTCCCTGGCATCCTGATGATGAAAAGACCCGCACCCTGCGTCTCTTAGTCGAGCAAAGGCGCCGCTTGACGGGTGATCGGACCCGGGTGAGCAATCGCCTCACGGCCCTCCTGAAAGGCTATTTCCCTCAGGTTTTGGACTGGTTCGAGGATATCCGCACCCAGCTGGTCTGTGACTTCCTCGAGCGTTGGCCCCAGCTCTCTCTCCTGCAACAGGCCCGCCCCGCCACCATCGATAAATTCCTGCGCTCGCATCATTCCACCAGTAAGCCTACCAATCTGCGCCGTCTGACAGAGATTAAAACTGCCCTCCCTTTGACTACCGATGCGGCCGTCATGACTTCCTCAGTCATTAACGTCAAAGCCCTGGTGGCCCAGATGAAGACCGTTATCGCCGCCATCTCCGAATACGATCGCCACCTTGAAGCCCTCTGCCAAACCCACGACGATTACCATCTCTTCGCGGCGCTACCCGGCGCGGGTCCAATCCATGCCGCCCGTCTGACCGCCGCCCTCGGCTCAGATCGCAGTCGCTGGCAGTCGGCCGATGAACTGGTCACCTTCGCCGGCATCGCTCCCATCATCGAGCGCAGCGGCAAACAGTTCCGCATCCGTTGGCGCTACTTCTGTCCCAAGTTCTTTCGCCAGACCTTTCATGAGTTTGCCGCCCAGTCCATTCAGGACTCCTTCTGGGCCCGCGCTTACTACTCGATGCAGCGCGCCAAAGGCAAAGACCATCACGCCGCTGTCCGCGCTCTGGCTTTCAAATGGATCCGGGTGATCTGGAAGTGCTGGCACACCCGCACCCCTTACAACGAAGTTATCTATCTCGAGAGTTTAAGGAAGAAAGGATCGTCACTGCTCAAGTTTGCCGTTGACTATCAACAGTGAGATTTTCTTACTCGCTGAAACTTCTTTTTGCTTGACTTGTCACCCTCAGTTGAGTTCGGCGGCGCGGCGGGAGATTTAAGCAGCGCCGAGTGCCTTTATGAATTCGTCCGAGCTTGATACCCAGCCTAACAGTACCTCGATAGTTAATAGAGTAGCTTCGTGATTACTTCTTGATAGTCCATTTCCGATCGGCTCACCCGTGCAGTCTGCAAGCAAGACGGGTTGATAGTCACGGAACATCGCATCTCTGATCGTTGAGTCCACGCAAACGCTCGTAGTACATCCGGTGAAGATGAGGTGCTTGATTCCAAGTTTCTTCAGGACATTGTCCAGATCCGTTTGATAGAAGCCGCTGAATCGCGTCTTATACATCACGACATCCTCGGCCTGGGGTTTGAGCTGTGGGACTATGTCCGTACCCCACGTATCGCGTATGAGAATCCTAGTCGCGCTGCCATCAGGCGCCTGGACCGTCTTTCCGACATGCATTCTTTGCAGATGACGCATCCGGCTCACAGAGTCGGGAGCGCCAAGGTCGGAGAGGTCGGGATGAAAACCCATCTTAAGATATACGATCTTGATGTTCGCGTTGCGTGCAGCCGCGAGAACCCTTGCGGTTGGGCCGACCGCCTTTTGAATCATTGAAATGTCGATTCCGGCAAGATCGAACATCCCGTCTTTGCTGCCAAAGTCGTTCTCCATATCGACGACGATCACCGCTGTCTTTGCCGTATCAATCGCGATCGGTGCCGGCTTCGCATCGATCTTGATAAGCCTGCTCTTCGTGGAATTAGAGGAGCGGGACGCGGCTGCTTTTTTGGTCATCGCTGTCGCCGTAATTCCGCCGAGCGTAGATACAGCCATGGCCGTGAGCATTTCTCGTCGGGATAGTTCATGTATTTCTCTTTTCATTT
>QHXG01000691.1 GCA_003222845.1 Acidobacteriota bacterium
GCTATTTCGTCACGCCGGGAATGGATGTGATTGATCTGTTCATCGGCAGCGAGGGAACGCTTGGTGTAATTGTTGAAATTGAAGTGCGGCTCTTGCCGAAACCCGAAGGCCTTCTGAGCGGAGTCGTGTTCTTCGATTCTGAAGACTTTTTATTGGCCTTTGTTTGTGAAGCACGCGAGACATCACTCGCTAATCGACTCGGCAGTTCCAATCAGGGCAGCAACCTGCTCGTTTCAGAAAGTGCAGCGCTTGATGCCCGCGCCCTGGAGTATTTTGACATCGAGTCGCTCAGGTTTCTGAAACAGAAGTATGAAACAATTCCCATCAACGCAATTGGCGCTATTTTCTTCGAGCAGGAAACGACCACATCGACCGAAGATTCTTTGATGAACGATTGGCTAGGATTGTTGGAACGTCATCACGCCCTCGCCGACGAATCTTGGTTCGCCACGAATGCAGCCGACCAGGCAAACCTGCGCGAGTTCCGTCACGCTTTGCCGGTACTGATGAACGAATGGTTCGCGCGCTATCGCCAGCGCAAGGTCTCGACTGATATGGCGGTTCCCGATGAGGCTTTCGCGGACATGCTGCGCTTCTATCAGGACGCGCTGCGCGGTGGCGATCTTCGACACACAATCTTCGGCCACATCGGCGACAATCACGTTCACGTCAATATCTTGCCTCGGAATGACGACGAGTCCGCGAAGGCCTGGGAGATTTACCTGAAATTCATTCGTCGCGCAGTCGAAGTCGGTGGCACGATTTCAGCCGAACACGGAATTGGAAAATTAAAGCGTGAATATCTGCGTGAGCTTTACGGTGAACCGCATTTGCGTGAGATGGCTGCTCTAAAGCATGCCTTCGATCCTGCGGGAATTCTTGGTAGAGGCAACATCATTTCGGAGGATTACTATGGGGACTCAATGAAATGAATCTTCAGCGTGTCCGAGACCTCCTTAAGCGAGGCGCGATTGAACTTGATTTGTCATTGCCGCACGCGTTAACTGAAGCCAGAAAGGACGGCCTCACGACGGACGATCTCGAAGTGGCAGTGATAGCAGGCGAGTTGGTAGAAGATTACGGAGACCGAGTTTTGTTGCTCCATTTTGTACCAAACTATCGGATTCCATTTCACGTAGTGTTAGAATTCACAGAAGGTGACGACAGGGCTACAGTCGTAACGACCTACATACCGGATAATATACTTTGGGAAGCTGATTGGAAGACTCGGAAAAAGATCAGAGACAAGAAGAAGAAACGATGAGAAAACGCTGCACTGATAATTGTCCGGGTATACCAGAACGAGGGTTGACCACCCAAACATTTGAGCGGAGCGGATCACCTGTTAGGGTGACCATTCGGCAGATTCCAGCAGCCGTTTGTCCTGTGTGCCACGAAGCCTACATTGACCGAGAAACCGGCCGGCAAATCGACCTGCTATTGGAACCTTTTCATGGCAAGCACAAACAGGTTCCTCCTTTACCTCCGGCTGAAGTGGCAATCGATTTTCAGGAAGCCGTCGCGGCCCTGAAAGCTGCGTAGTCAATCATTCGGTTGCAGCGTTGCTTCATCTGGCGAAATGCTTGGATGGTATTTTTCTCGTTAACGCTTCGGCTTTCTCGGCCTCAAGTTTCGTCTTATCCGAATGAATCGAAGGGCTGATTCCGCGTCCTCTTCCGCCAGAATGCGCGCGATGTCGTCGTTTGAAATGCTCACCGGTGGTCTCTTTGGATCACCAAAGAGAGGAACCGCACGCTACTTCGTTTTCTGGCGGCTGCTTTTCGGGGGCCGTTCGTTTTGCTCGCGCCCGAGCGATTCGCAACCTTGTGTAGTTTGTTCTTCAACATCAATGAACTTTACAATCGGCCATCGGTAATCGCAAATGTTCCGTTTCACCACCGCCGGAGAATCACACGGTCGCGCACTGGTCGCGATTGTTGAAGGTCTGCCCGCGGGCTTGCCCGTAAACGTCGACCAAATTAATCATGAATTGTGGCGACGGCAGCAGGGTTATGGCCGCGGCGGACGGATGAAGATCGAGCAAGATCGGGTCGAGATTCTTAGTGGCGTCCGTCATGGTCTGACACTTGGTTCGCCCCTGGCCCTGACGATTGAAAACAAAGATTGGGCCAACTGGAACGAAGTCATGGCGGTTGAGGCAACGGAGATCGCGCCTGAGAAATCGCGGCGCGTGAAACGGCCGCGGCCGGGCCACGCCGATCTTGCCGGCGGATTGAAATACGACGTGCGCGACCTTCGTAACGTGCTGGAGCGGGCGTCTGCGCGCGAAACTACAGCGCGTGTGGCCTGCGGCGCGTTGGCGAAACAACTGCTCGGAAACTTTGGTGTTGAGATTCGGAGTCATGTGATTCAACTTGGCGGCATTCCCGAAAAGCCTTTGGAGCTGACGTTCGATCAGATTGCCGCGATCCCTGAAGATGCGCCGCTGCGTTGTGCTGACACAGAAATCCAGCAACGCATGATCGATCTCATCGATCAAACGAAACGCGAAGGTGACACGCTCGGCGGCATCTTCGAAGTTGTTGCGCGCGGCGTCATACCCGGTCTCGGTTCCCACACTTCCTGGGATTCGAAACTGGATCATGCCGTGAAGGCGGTAGCGATCGGTGCGGGGGTGGAAGCTAGTTCCCTTCCCGGCTCAGAAGTTCACGACGAGATTGCTTACAACGAAGAGACGAAAGAATTCATTCGCGCCACGAATCGCGCCGGTGGATTGGAGGGCGGCGTCACTAACGGCGAAGAGCTTCGCGTGCGCGGTCACCTGAAACCAATCTCAACTTTACGCCGCGCGTTGCGATCCGTGGATATTGATACGAAGCAAGAGGAACGTGCCGCCTTCGAACGTTCAGACATAACTGTCGTCCCGGCCGCTGGCGTAATTGGCGAAGCAATGGTCGCGCTCGTGCTTGCAGCCGCCATGCGCGAAAAATTTGGCGGTGATAGCCTGGGTGAAATGCGGCGTAACTTCGATGGTTATCGTGAACAGTTGCGCGGTTACTGAAAAACCTCTTCTGAT
>QHXG01000692.1 GCA_003222845.1 Acidobacteriota bacterium
AAGCGATATGTAATAAGTAGTTGTGCAGAAACCGCAAACTCCCCGAGTGTCTTGAAACCGGTGAAGTTTGAAGGTTCAAAATAGTAAACCGAAATCATTCTTCCGCCGCCTTCCCTTCTTTTCGCATCCTCTCGACCACGGCAATAAAAACGTCTTCCAGCGAGTAAGGCTGCTCGCGGGCATTCGCTACCTGTATCCCCTCGCTCGTCAGCTTGTTCGTGATGTTTCGAATTCCGGTAGCAGCATCTTCGTCGACAATGACATGCAAGCGATCGCCGAACAGTGACACGCGCCAATTCTCCATTTCTTGCTTGAGCAGATTGCTGGCGCGCTGAGGTGCGTCCGTTCTGAACTCCAGCACGTGTCCTTTCTGCTCAGCTTTCAAACCGGATGGCGTGCCTTGGGCCACCAATTCGCCCGCGACCAGCAGGCCCAGACGATTGCACTGCTCGGCCTCTTCGAGATAGTGCGTGGTTACCAGAATCCCCATGCCGCGATCGGCAAAGCTATTGATCATCTTCCAGAAAGCACGGCGCGCCAGCGGATCGACGCCCGAGGTTGGTTCATCGAGAAAGAGCACACTCGGTTCATGCATCACGGCGGCGCCGAACGCCACGCGTTGTTTCCAGCCGCCAGGCAGGCTGCCGGTCATTTGTTTCCCGCGTCCTTGCAAACCGGAGAAAGACAGCACCCAGCGCTTTTTCTCAGTGCGTTCAGCGAGCGGCACCTGATAGACGCCGGCAAAAAAATCCAGATTCTCTTCAATTGTCAGATCGTCGTAGAGTGAAAACTTCTGCGACATGTAACCCACGCGTTGCCGCACAAAGCTCGATCGCAATTTATCAGTTTCGCCTGCCAGCTCCGCTTCACCATCAGTAGGCTCAAGTAAGCCGCAAAGCATCTTGATGGTCGTCGTCTTGCCCGCGCCGTTCGCGCCGAGCAAGCCATAAACTTCGCCATACTTCACTTCAAGATTGATCCGCTTGACCGCTTCAAAATCGCCGAAGCTCTTTGACAGATCGCGTGCGCCAATGGCAGCTGCGTCGGACTGCCGCTTTTGAAACTCGCGCTTGACCGGAAACGGTGAGGCTCTGACCTCATCTTCGACGTAACCTCGATCTGTTCGACTTCGATGCCTGCGTTTGTTAGTGTCTCGCGCGTCAGCTTCTCTCCGCGGGTGGCATCTTTGACCATGACATCGAGGTGATCGCCGAAGCGCTGAGCATCGTCGATGCCCATCGTTTCATCCAGAAGATCTTCCGCCCGGCTCAACTGAGACGCGCGTACGACCAGGCGTTGTAGACCAAGATGATCGCGCAATTCGCGCGGTGTACCGGTTTGATGAATACGGCCTTCGTGCATCAAGGCGACGCGCGTGCAACGCTCTGCTTCGTCGAGATATGGCGTGGCAATAACGATCGTAATTCCCTGGCTCGAAAGATCCGCCAGCGCGTCCCAGAATTCCCGCCGCGAGACCGGATCGACACCGGTAGTTGGCTCGTCCAGCAGGAGAATTTTCGGCTCAATGATCAGCGCGCATGCAAGTGACAGCTTCTGTTTCATACCGCCGCTTAGCTTTCCCGCCAAACGAGTCATGAATCGATCCATGCCAAACTTCTCGAGATATCGCTGCCCGCGCCGCTCGATCTCCACATCAGACAAACGCCGCAGCTCGCCCATGTACCGCAGGTTCTCGGCGACGGTAAGATCGTGATAGAGACTGAAGACCTGTGTGAGATAGCCAACGTAGGAGCGCGCATCGCGGGCCGAATTGCCGAGCATGATCGCTTCGCCCGAAGTCGCCGGCATTACGCCGCCGAGAATTTGAAACGTCGAAGTCTTTCCGGCGCCATCGGGACCAATCAGACCGAATATCTCGCCAGCTTGAACATCGAGATCGATGCCACGGACCGCTTCAATCTCACCATAAATTTTGCGCAGGCCACGCACACGAATGGCAGCCTCCGCTGGGAGCGCGGGCGTCCCGCCCGCATCGTTATTTCGTGACCCGCTTGATTCCATGCCAGCAGACTCGATGCCTGGCGAAGCGGGCGGGACGCCCGCGCTCCCAGTAGTTACCTTCTGCCCGTATCTTTCGGCCACGTGTTTCCTTCAACCAGGATTTCGCCGTCGGCAGGCATACCGGGTTTGGCAGCACCGGTTGGATTCTTGATCAGTAGCTTGACGCCGACGACCTGCTTGACGCGTTCGTCACGGAAGTAAGTATTTTCCGGCGTGAATGATGATTCGGGATCTACGCGAGAGACCACTGCATCGATGGCGACTTTGGGATTCGAGTCTAAATAAATCCGCGCAGGTTGATCGAGTTTGACGCGGGCGATGTCGCCTTCGGGGACGAATCCGCGCAGGTAGATCCTGCTCAGGTCCACCATCGTCACGATCGCAGTTCCCGGGGATACCACCTCGCCTGGTTCCGCAACTCGGGTCGCGATGGTGCCATCGAACGGGGCCACCACAGTTAGATCAGATCGATTGGCTTGAGATTCTTTCAGTTGTGCGCGCGCGCGTTCGGCGTCCGCCTGGGCCGCAGCCACATCCGCTTGCGCCTGGCTGATCTGTTTTTGAATCGCCGCGGCTTGCGAGGATCGGATCGGCGGGTTTTCAAGATTTGCGCGCGCCGCGGTTAGCGCCCCGCGCGCCGCAGCGACTTGCTTCTTCATTGATTCAACTACGGCTGCCTGAGCTTCTGCCGTCGTGTGGGCCTGCTCGCGTTGGCGATCAGAAACATCACCGCTGCGCGCCAACCGGGTAAACTTCTCGACGTCGTAACGCGCTTGTTCGTGTGCCGCTTGCGCTTGCGAGAGATTCGCTTCGGCACTGGCCACTTGCGCTTCAGCCTGCGTGACGCGCCCCTGAGCGTCGAGTCTGGCTTGCTCGGTAGTTATGCGCGCCTGCTTGAGCTGTTCCTGCAGGACTGCGATCTGTTCCTGCGAACGGGTAACACGCGTTTCAGCTCCTTGCGCCGCGGACCGCGCTTGCTCCTCTCGCGCAGCGGCTTGCTCTTCGTCGAGGATGGCAATCACGTCTCCGGCTTTCACAGTATCGCCTTCACGCACTCGGATCTCGCGAATGCGGCCGGAATTCTTTGCGGCCACTGTCGAGTCATCGCCTTCGATTCGACCGCTAAGCTGAATGATGTTGTGTGGGACCGGAGGCTGACGGATTAAAAACCACCAGGCGAGAAAGATGGCTATCGCGATGATGGCTACAACGGCGATAACGCGAGTGGCTTTAAGAAGTTTTTTCCGCGGCATCTCTTCTCGGAAATGTCGGCAATTCTGTTTGTCGTTTAGAAGCGGGTTACCGCCCGCTTTGTCGGGCATTAGCCCGACTCTAAACGAACCTAGCGGACTTGCACGGTTACGTTATTCGCTGTCAGTGAATTTCCGGTGGCGCGCTGCAACTCAGCGATGGCTTTGTTCAGATCTGTCTGCGCGCGCAATTCATTTCCGCGTGCGGTCGCCAAAGCTGTCTGTCTTTCGAGAACCAGAAAAACTGTTGACTGACCGGCGTCGAGTTTCCGCTTTTCGCTCTCGTACTGCTGCTCGGCGTCGGCGCGGGCAACAGCGGCTGAGCGCAAGCGCGCTTCCGCCGTCGTCAGCGACTGCAAAGCATTGCGAACCTCGACCTGAATCAACTGCTCAAGTTGCTCGCGCTGCGTGACGATGCGTCTTCCCTCGACCAGGGCATGTCCAAGTTGTCCTTCGGCAGTGCGATTACGAAGCGGAAGGCTGATCGAAAC
>QHXG01000693.1 GCA_003222845.1 Acidobacteriota bacterium
AGGGCCGCTTCCCTCTCCCTTTGGGAGAGGGAGTTTAATTAACTAGCTATCAAGATGTTCGAAGCTCAAACAGCGAAATCGATCGCGCCGGCTGTCACCTTCAAGATTCGCGGCTTGCGCTGGTGGATCGTTGGCCTGATTTTTCTGGCCACGCTAATCAATTTCATCGACCGGCTTACGATCTCAGTGCTGGCGCCGGTGATTACACAACAGCTTGGGCTGACCAACCTGCAATTTGCCAGCATCACCACCTGGTTCCTGGTGGCCTATGCTGCCAGTCAGGCGCTCTCAGGCAAGCTTTACGATCGGGTCGGGACCCGGCGTGGGTTCACTTTGTCGATTCTGGTTTGGGCCAGCGCGGCTATGGCTCATGCGTTCGCACGCGGACTGGCGAGTCTGAGCGTCTTTCGTTTCGTATTGGGTCTGGGCGAAGCCGGCAATTGGCCCGGCGCGGCGAAGGTCGTCGCCGAATGGTTTCCGGCGCGGCAGCGGGCGTTGGGGATGGGCATCTTCAACAGCGGCGTCTGCGTCGGTTTTATTGTCGCGACTCCGCTGATTGTTTGGTTGCAAACGCAGTTTGGTTGGCGGACGACGTTCCTGGTCACCGGCGGTCTGGGGTTCGGCTGGCTGGCACTTTGGTTACTCTTATACGAAACTCCGGAGCGGCACTCGGCTCTCACTGATGAAGAGCGTACTCTCATCCAACAAGATCGATCTACCTCGACCACGACGCGGAAGATGGGCTGGATGGAGCTGCTCAAGTATCGACAGGTTTGGGCCATCGTGTTGTCGCGGTTCCTGACTGATCCGGTCTGGTGGCTTTACGTCACCTGGCTGCCGCTTTACCTCAGCAGGGTTCGCGGTTTCAGTCTGACGCAGATCGGTCTGTTTGCCTGGATGCCATATGTGGCTGCCGACGCGGGCAGTTTGATGGGTGGTTGGGCCTCCGGGCGATTGATTCGGCACGGATGGACCACAAATCAGGCGCGCAAAGCAGTGATCATCGTCGGCGCCATTTTCATGTCCTTCGGTGTGCCCGCGGCGTTGGCGCACAACGCGATGCTGGCGCTCTTCTTCATCGGCCTGGTGACGTTTGGATTTCAAAGTTGGATTAACAATGTGCAGACGATGCCGAGCGATTTCTTCCCGTCGCAGGCGGTCGCCTCAGTGGCTGGCCTCGGTGGTTTGGGCGCCGGCATCGGAGCCATTCTTTACACTTTGACGACAGGATGGGTGATCGATCATTTTTCTTACACGCCAATCCTGATCATAGCGGGCCTGCTTCCGATTCTGGGCACGGTAATTTTGTTCGGCCTCGGCGGACCAATTCGTCCGTTGTCTATTGAGTCGAGTTACAGTACGGCGAGCGGTAGCGACCGGATCGAGAAGCTACTCACGCAATAAGACTCGCTGCACGTAGGATCCGATCGCTACCGCTCGCGGTTCTGTAACGAGGCGCAAAGCCCGCAAAGTTTTATTGTAAGTTTAGTACCAGGTAGCTTATGTCAAACTATAAGGATCTGAATGGAAAAGTCGCATTGATTACCGGCGCGTCGAGCGGCATCGGGCGAGCGACAGCCGAGGCATTTGCCGAATGCGGAGCAAGCGTCGCCATCAACTATCATCAAAACGAGGCCGGCGCCGAAGCCGTGCAAGCGAAGATTGAAGCAGCCGGTGGCAAAGCCGTGGCCATTCAGGCGGACGTAGCTCGCGCCGCGGAAGTGCGGGAATTAGTCCAGCGTGCGGTTAACGATCTGGGGCCGATCGACATTCTCGTCAACAACGCCGGTTCACTGGTCGAACGCTTGAAGATTCTGGAGTTGACGGAGGAATGCTGGGACAAGGTGGTCAATCTGAATCTCAAAAGCGCGTTTCTTTGCAGTCAGGCAGTGGCCGCCTCGATGATGGAACGAAACTCCGGTGCGATCGTCAACGTCTCGTCGATTGCCGGACGCAACGGCGGCGCGCTCG
>QHXG01000036.1:0-431 GCA_003222845.1 Acidobacteriota bacterium
ACAACTTCGATGAGAGGCATCGCCGCGTTCCGGTAAAAGGGAACGGCTTGCCATTGATATCCCACTGCCGTCTTCTCCGGAAAAATCGTGTAGTGAGCCGGTCTGCCAACATTAATCTCGAAATTCCCACTAGTGTCCGAACGCGTACAGGGAATACCGCGTGCCGGGCTGTAGTCTTCGGGTTTTGCGCATACCCTCACCTTTTCAATACCTTGATTCGATTCGTCAAACACACGACCCTTGATTAGGTAATCCGAAGGCGATTGGGCAGAGGAAGAAACACAGTTCAGGAAACATAGCGCGCCAGTTAAAATCAAACTTCCGTAATTCGGTCGAGTCTTCATCGGCAAGTCCTCCAAGATGGAAAAGCGGCTCAAGTGTGGTATCACGCGATGCCCGTTGTGAACTCCTTAATGGACTAAATGCTATTC
>QHXG01000036.1:543-12578 GCA_003222845.1 Acidobacteriota bacterium
AACTCAACATACTGCGAATGATCAAGTCAGTGCTGTAGCGTGACGTTGCCGAGGCGCGCGCTCGCCGGCCCATCTGGCGCCGCAACTGCTTATCATTGATCAAGCGCGCGGCGTCGTTGGCGATCTTATCGACATCGCCAACGGCGCTCAAAAATCCGGTCGCGCCGTCGTCGACAACTTCCGGGAGTCCCCCGACGTGCGTCGCAATGACAGGGACCTGCACGGCCATAGCTTCTAACGCAGCAAGTCCGAACGACTCCTGTTCTGAAGGCAACAAGAGAATGTCCGAAGCACAATGTTAATCGACTATGCGCGGCTGTTTGCCGAGGAACGTCGTCGCGCCATACACGCCGAGACAATGAGCTCGATGAACTGCGTTCGTCTGCTCGCTGCCGTCGCCCACCATCACCAGTCGCGCCTCGGTTTCAGCGTAGGCTCTGTGTGCCTTCCAGCTTGTAAGCCTTGCCCAGGTCTGTGTCGAATGCCCACGCTGATACACTCATTGCGGCAGCCGGAAGAGATTCTTTCGGAAACGTCTTGTGCCAATAGAAAACGTAGTTAGGGTCTCCACTCAAAAATCTCTTGAGGATATCGCCATTGTAATTCATCTCAGCTAAAGTGAATAAGATCGCCTTGCCCTCGTCGGTCGTGTAAGTTAGAAGTACTGAGTCTGCGGGTTCACCATTTCGCGGCAGCCGCGCCGTCCCGTAGGCGACGAATGTATCTCCCTGCCTCGACAATTGAAGGAACGATCCGAAACCAGGCTGGGGGCTATCGCTGCCCGCAAAGTTCTGCACTTCTTTGCTTTGTACCAAACCGGGTCGCAGAAAGCCTAACTGTTCGAGCGAGTGTAATCTTTCTCGCAGGTTCTCAGGAAGCAACACCAGGTCCGATGGCGGGCACGCATCTTCGATTGCGTCCACAAACAAAGAGCATGCCTTCATCTGCCTGAGCTGCACCTTGAGTCGAGTGACTGCTCGAAGGGAAACGGCTGAGGCAAACATGTGCAGGATGATCAGCAAGCCGGCGAGGGCAAATAGAGTTCGCCGAGTAAGCAGCCGCCTCTGCCGTTCGTGGTTGAAAACTGGGCCGCCCAACATCGTCACCAGATAGATGAGTGCCACGACGAGGTAAAGGCAGAAAGTCGTGTATCTGGAGCTTAGAGAAGATTGAATCCCGTATCCTAGCCTGCCGAAGGTCACCAAAATCGCCGTTGCGACTGAGTATGCGCCGATCATTACCCAGCAGATCATTCCTCGCTTGACAGCCGCGTCAGTCGATTTGCTGACATAGACACGCGAAGCCAAAACAAACATTGCCGCCAGCGCCAAACCGAGTAGTACGGTGGCGGGAGTAAGATATCTATTGTTTCCCGTCAATGGTGAGCCGAGCAGCGGGAGCAAGTAAGCTAACGCGATGGGAGGCATCTTGAAAGCCTCGGTAACCGGCGGTAGATACGCTGGTCTCTGGAATCCATAAAAGTAGAGGGCCACGCAGACAGTGAAGCCAGCAAGCCAGAGCGGCGTCACCCAAACAGGCTTCTTAGATTCACTCGCGGTTCCCACTACCAGCACCGGAAACACTACGATCCAGCACAATAGTCCGTTCGCTGAAGAGAAGGAACTCACGGAGGCCAGCAACGTGCAGAGAACCACTTTTTTCCAAATACTGATTTCAGAATAGCAGATGAGAAGACAAGTCGTAATGCAAACTATTGGAACGAAAAAGATGAGCTGCTGGCCCATCAGCCAGTTTTCGTACTGCACCGGTGAGAAGATCAACATGCAAGCCAGCACGAACGCCACACCACGCTCTGTGATTCTTCCTTGCAGAGTCTTTCTGCCCAGCAGGTAGAGATTGCCGCAGACGGCGCAGGCCAGCACAAAGCTGATCATCATTTCGTATCGTACGTCCCAATGTGTGACTTGAGCCAAATACACGAAAACAAGATTCGGGAAAAACTCCCGGTATTCGTGCGCCAGCGCGAACAGATCAGCAAAGGTAAGTGTGCCCTGCGCCTTCTTTACGAGTAGCGGTACTATTTCCCACTGATCGGAGAAAGGAAAGTTAACGCTATCCTCTGAGATCATCACGAGTGTAAGTAATGGAAAAATGGCCGCAAGTAACAGGAGCACCCGTGCCTTTTTGTTTGGCTCTGACATTCAGCTATGCCGCGAACGCATTCCTTTTCGATTCTGAAGTCTATAAGAGTCCGTTTCGCTTTCCCGGTGAGGAAGGTGCAGCTTAGGAGCCTCTGATTCTTTGAGTCTTTAATTCCGAGATACCGGTATCAAAGCTTTCTATTTTAGTGACCGAGAACTGTTTTGTAGAACTCGATGTAACGCGGGATGATCAAGTCAGTGCTGTAGCGTGAGGTTGCCGAGGCGCGAGCGTGCCGTCCCATCTGACGCCGCAAATCTTTGTCGCTCAGCAAACGGAGTGCGTTGTCTGCCATTTGATCCACGTCGCCCACCGGACTGAGGAATCCGGTCTCGCCATCGTCGACAACTTCGGGGAGTCCGCCGACGCGCGTCGCAATGACGGGGACCTGCACGGCCATAGCTTCCAGCGCGGCAAGCCCGAACGACTCCTGCTCGGAAGGTAACAAGAGAATGTCTGAAGCGCAAAGATAATCCACGATGCGCGGTTGCTTCCCTACAAAGACGCAATTGTCCGCGACGCCGAGACAACGCGCGCGATGAATTGCGTTCGTCCGTTCGCTGCCGTCGCCAACCATGACCAGGCGCGCTTTCGTTTTCTTCAGCACGCGCGCCAGGATTTCGACGCAATCAACCGGTCGCTTGACGGGCCGGAAATTGGAAACATGAACCATTACCGGCGCGCCGTCTGGAGAAAGCGCGTTGCGCAAATCGCAATCTATTTTCGGCTTGTATTCATCGGGACAAACAAAGTTCGGAATCACTTCGATGCGATCGAACTGAAAGTGTTCGATGGTCGCTTGTTTCAAATAATTGGAGATCGCCGTGACGCCATCCGATTGTTCCAGGGCATATCGGGTTATCGGCAAGTAAGATCGGTCCGCGCCAACGAGCGTAATGTCGGTTCCGTGCAGCGTCGTAATAACGGGCAAACGCTGATGAGCTTTGATTGATTCGCGCGCCAGGATCGCACTGATTGAATGCGGAATCGCGTAATGCACGTGCAGCAAATCAAGCTTCTCGCTCTCGGCCACGGTCGACATCTTAGTCGCCAACGCCAGCGTGTAAGGCTGATGTTCGAACAACGGATAGGACATCATCTCGACTTCATGAAACCGCACTCGCTCGTTCAGCTCAGTCAGTCGCGTCGGCAAAGCCGAAGAGATAAAGTGCACCGTATGCCCACGCGCCGCGAGCTCTTTCCCTAACTCAGAACCAACGATGCCGCTGCCACCGTAGGTCGGATAGACGGTGATGCCGATGTTCATGAATCAGTTCACCCCGTGAGATAAGTCTTTTGTCCGTCGGCCCCTGATTGCAAATTGTATCTCACGGGGTAAAGCAGTATGCAGTGAGCCGTGAGCAGGAGGCAAATAAGAAGTGGACGGACATCGCGAAAAACTTAAGTAAAATCTAAGCCTTAAAATCCTTCTCATTCACACCCCTGCTTTAGCTGGGTGACCAAGCGACGCTCAGGAACCTGGCCAACCGTTTTAACGGTTTCCTCGCATCACCCAGCTAAAGGAGTCTGTCAGAAAAAGTGCCGTTAGGCACGAAATGTTTATAGATGAGAAGCGCACTTGATTACTAGAAGCGGTGGTTTGCAAGGTATGCCCGGACCGCTCGCGGCTGATGTACTGATGGGCCAAACGATGCAGCTCGTCATAAACCAGCGGCGTCAGCTTGTCGAGCGCTTCCTTGTCGCCACTCCGCCACTGCCAGAGCAGCTTAGTTACGTCATGTTGAGACCTGCTCATAACTGAGGCTGGATAAATTTGAATCCTAAATCTAGCACATCGAAGCCCCCGGGATTAATTATTCCCCTGCTCATGACAGTGGGTCAGTTTGGCGCTGATGTACGACAAACTTCATTCACTGCCACCACTTGATCCGAGAGTCCTATATAATGCGTCTATAATGCATCCTCTCTCTTTAATTCGTTCCCGTGCGTTCCGATTTGTAAATATGATGAGGCGCTGCGAGTCGAGCCCAAGCGACTACCGGCGCCGCCTATGCCCACTGGGTCTGCTGCTCTGCATGTGTCTGACCACCCTGGCCGAGCGCTTGCCGCTCAAGATTTACACCACGGCTGATGGCCTTCCCCATAACGTAATCAACAAGATCGTGCGCGACTCAAGAGGCTTCCTTTGGTTCTGCACCGAAGAAGGGCTATCACGGTTTGACGGCTATACCTTCACCAACTACGGCACGAACGAAGGGCTGCCACATCCTTCGGTTAACGATCTCTTGGAGACGCGTGCAGGTGAGTATTGGGTGGCGACCGGCGGCGGGCTGGTGCGCTTCAACCCAAAGGGCATACCCAGCGGTCACGTCGTCTATGCGCGGGACTCGCCAGCCGATGCTCCCAATCCCCCGATGTTCACGGTCGTGATACCCGACGGCGCCGATCGTTACGGCAAATACATCACGACGCTGCTCGAAGGGCGCGATGAGACGATCTGGTGCGGGACACTCAAAGGCCTGTTTCGACTCGCGCAGGCCGGTCCCCAAGCGCAACTGCTGCCCGTAGAGATCGGCCTGTCGCGTGATTACACAGAACAGGGATTAGTCAGCTCTGTGCTCGAAGATCGCTTCGGCACGTTGTGGATCGGCACGTACTACGGCCTCTATCGGCGCTGGCCTGATGGCAGCTTCGCGCGCTACGGCGCGAAAGATGGACTTAACGATAGCATTCAAGTGCTGCGCGAAGACCGGCGTGGCCGGCTGTGGATCGGCACGCGCGTGGCCGGCATTTTCCGCCTCACTACCACAGCCGACCATAGCGTGCCGGTGGTGGCCCGCCATTACACGCGCAAGGACGGACTCGGCGCCGATTGGATTTTTGATCTGTATGAATCCGCCGACGGCAAGCTCTGGGTGGGCACGAATCTCGGGTTCTGCGAACTCTCGCTGGATGGCGGCGAAGTGGCCCAGTTGCGCGCCTACACCAAGGGCAACGGCTTGAGTTTTCATGAGATCGTAAGCCTGGCTGAAGACCGCGACGGAAACCTCTGGTTGGGCACGAACAACAACGGTGCGCAAAAGCTGGCCCGTCCCGGCTTTACCACCTTCGCCGAGCGCGATGGTCTGGGCGCCGTTAATTCGCTTTTTGAGACTGGCGCGGGCGAGCTTTACGCCTACGGTTACGTGCTCAGCAATGCAAAAGGTGCCAGCGTGTTCGAAGGGGCAAAGTTAGACCTCCTTAATCCGGACACATTCGGCGCACGCCGGCTCGGCCGCTTCGACGGGCATCAGTTCACTTGGTTCATCCCCGAAGTGCTGACAAAAAAATACCTTGGCTGGAGCGATAAGCCGCTCGCACTCCAAGCGCGCACGGGCGAATGGTGGATCGCCTGGGGCGGGGGGCTTTACCAGTTCCCGCGCGCCGATAGTCCAGGAGCGCTCAAGACCGCGCGCCCCATCGCCGCGTACCCGAATAAAGAACTAGGCGGGGCGGAAGTTTACTCCATCTATGAAGACGCGCGCGGCGACCTTTGGATAGCCATGGTTGCCTCGCCTGGCAACGGGTTGTTTCGCTGGGAGCACGCGACCCGCACTTTGCGCGACATGGCGCACACCGCTGGGCTGCCCGCACTCAAAGACCGTCTGCCGGCGGCGTTTCAAGAAGACCGCGAGGGCAATCTCTGGGTCGGCTTCGCGCAGGGCGAACTGGCACGTTACGGGGAAGATCACTTCGAGGTCTTCACGACCGCCGACGGACTAACGGGCGGCCGGATTAACGCGCTCTATTTGGATCATGCCGGACATCTGTGGGTCGCCACGTCGCGCGGCGTCAGCCGGATCGATGATCCGAGTGCCGCGCGTCCCGCTTTCGTCAACTACTCGACCGCGCAAGGTCTCTCCGGCAACGTCACCTTCGCCATCACTGAAGACCTCTACGGGCGCATTTACATCGGAACCGGTCAGGGCTTAGATCAATTAAACCTGGCGACCGGCAGGGTCAAGCACTACACGACGGCTGACGGCCTTGCGGGCGGTAAAATCTCCGCCGCCTTCCGCGCGCGCGACGGCTGGCTCTGGATCGGTACAACGCAGGGGCTGTCGCGTTTCCTGCCTGAGCCGGAGCGACAGACGCCGCCGCCCCCCGTGCTGCTCACCGGCTTGCAGGTCGCGGGCACGCCGCAGAACCTCTCGGCGCTTGGCGAGACGGAGTTGCATCTGCCGGATCTCGCGGCCAGCGCAAACCGGTTGCAGATCGATTTCGTCGGTCTCGGCTTCGCGCCGGGCGAATCACTCCGCTACCAGTACATGCTCGAGGGTGCAGACAGAGATTGGAGCGCGCCGACCGCGCAACGCACGGTCACTTACGCGCGCCTCGCGTCGGGTCGCTATCGCTTCCTCGTGCTGGCGGTGAACGCCGATGGAAAAGTAAGTGCCAATCCGGCAGTAATCACCTTTCGCGTCTTGCCGCCGGTGTGGGCGCGTTGGTGGTTCATCGCGATAGTCACACTGGCGGTCGGCGGCGCGGCTTTCTTGCTCTATCGCTATCGCGTGACACGGTTGTTGGAAGTCGCGAACATGCGCACTCGAATTGCTACCGACTTGCACGACGACATCGGCGCGAACCTGACGAAGATTGCAATCCTGAGCGAGGTGGCCAAACAGCAACACGGCGACGGGCACGACGACAGTCCGCTGTCAGCAATCGCGCGCATCTCGCGCGAGTCGGTCGCGGCGATGAGCGACATCGTCTGGGCCATCAACCCGCAGCGCGATCACCTGATCGATCTCGTGCGCCGCATGCGCCGGGAAGCTGAGGAGTTGTTCACCGCCCGCGACATCAAGCTGACGTTTCAAGCTCCGGGCGAAGAGCAAGATCTCCGGCTCGGCGTCGATGTTCGGCGCGATCTTTTTCTGATCTTCAAGGAAGCGATCAATAATGCGGCGCGTCACTCCGGCTGCAAACAGGTTATGATCGGCTTTAGGATCGAGGGCCCGTGGTTGAAGCTTCAGATTGCTGACGACGGAACAGGTTTCGATATTTCAACCGAGAGTGACGGCTCCGGTCTGGAGAATATGCGACAGCGGTCGGCGGCGCTGGGAGGTGAGTTCAATATTCGCTCTGGCGCCAACGAAGGCACGACCATCCGGTTGATAGTTCCGTATGCCCGGGTACGACGCCTGTTTGACGAAAAAAGCTCGGACCGCCCTGTGTAAACGCGTAGGTGACGGCCGGTCCTTTGTCAGATAAGCTTTAGCGTGTCATTCGCTGGGTAATATCGACAAGCTAAAGTGTATCCAACTTGGAAGATCCATTGTGGCATTCAATCAAGCAGTCGGTTCGCAAGTAGTCCATCGTGACGGCGGTCCGATTCGGGTCGTGATCATCGAGGATATGCGCGAAGTGCGCGAAGGGCTGACGATGTTGATCAACGGCACGCCGGGCTTTCACTGCGCAGGCAGCTATCGCTCAATGCGAGAAGCGCTAGATCGCATCAGCGACGAATCAGCCGACGTCATCCTGACAGACATTGGTCTCCCGGGCATGTCGGGCATTGAAGGCGCCCGCATCCTCCGCGAACGCTTGCCAAGTGTGCCGATTCTGGCGCTGACCGTTTACGATAATGACGAAAAAATCTTTGCCGCATTGTGCGCCGGCGCGTCCGGTTATCTGCTGAAGAACACGCCACCTGCCAAACTGCTCGAATCTCTGACTGAGGCCCTAAACGGCGGCGCGCCGATGTCTCCCGAAGTAGCGCGCCGAGTAGTCGAAATATTCCGCGACTTTCACCCTCCAGAGCAGGCCGAGTATCGTCTGACGCCGCAGGAGGTGCAGCTTCTAAAACTGCTGGTAGATGGCCATCACTACAAAACTGCCGCGCAAGAGCTGGGCATCACCACCAGCACCGTCTCTTTTCACTTGAAGAACATCTACGCCAAACTCCAGGTCCACTCGAAGACTGAAGCCGTCGCAAAGGCTCTGCGCGAGCACCTGGTCTAAGCGCAAAGGAGAAACCTTCCGTTTGCGCTTACCCTTACCGTTTCCCTTTGCCCTTTGCTCCTTGCCCTTCCCCTACGCATCTACACAGTTACATCACTTCCTCTCGTTCGATACGGTCATAACTTGATTATTTCAGTCGCGTGACCAGATTCGCGGGCGCTTTTCGCTTACTCAAATGAGGGAGAAAAGCGGTGCACAAGCCCGACCAACTGAAGCGCAACAGACGGAGCCCACGCGAGTAGTCGATAGGGACGGCTCGATCGGCTAAATGAAATGAGAAAGCAACCAACTCAACGTAATTCTCGTCAACGCGGTCAAGGAACAGCAGAAAGAGATTGAGGAATTGAAAGAGCAAGTCCGGCAATTACGCGATGCCGCGCATAAGCGAAGAGTCCGGAGATGAAAATGAAGTTAAGGGGAGAGATCATGATCAGAGCAATTCACGCACGAGCATGCTGCGCCTTCTTCATGTTGTTATTGGTGATGGCCAGCGCCGGCGCGACCAGGGGTCAGCAGACCACGTCATTCACTTACCAGGGCCGGCTGACCGACGCCGGCGCACCCGCCAACAACAACTACGATTTGCAATTCACGTTGTGGGATGCAGCCGTCGGCGGCACGCAGCAGCCGCAGCCCGCGCCCAACGCGCTGACGAAGACGAACGTGGCGGTGACGGGCGGAGTCTTCAGCGTGTTGCTCGACTTTGGCGTCAGTGCTTTTCCCGGCGCGGACAGATTCTTAGAGGTCGGCGTCAGACCCGGAGGCAGCGGCGGAGCTTTCACCATTCTCTCCCCACGCCAGCAAATCAGCTCGACGCCTTACGCGCTGCGCGCGCTGAACGCGACCGCCGCCGCCTCGCTTTCGAGCGCCTGCATCGGTTGCGTGACTGACTCGCAGATCAACTCAGTGGCGGCGAGCAAGCTGACGGGGACAATCCCGCCGTCGAGCCTGCCCACAGACAGCACCAGCTATATTCAGAACAGATCAACGACGGCGCAATCAAACGCGAACTTCAACATCAGCGGCGACGGCACGGCGGGCGGGACGCTCACCGGCAACGTGGTCAATTCGGCGACACAGTACAACATCGGCGGCTCGCGCATTTTGACCGCGACCGGAGGCAACGTGACGGCGAATGGAGTCGGTCCGGTAGTGAACAGCAATACATTCGCTGGAGTGGACGCAGGCGCGTCGGTCATCCCAAACGCTACGACCTCCGCGGGCAATTTTAATACTTTCTTCGGAGTCAAGGCCGGAATGAATACCGCGAAGAGTGTTGCGGCGACCCCGTTTGACGGATGCTGCAACTCGTTCTTCGGCAACCTGGTTGGCCTCAAGAACACGACCGGCCACTCCAACGCCTTTTTTGGCGGCGCCACCGGCATAGGAAATACGACGGGCAGTTTTAACGCATTCTTCGGAGACGGGGCTGGCTCTGACTTTTTCGATCCAACCGCCGAAAGGACAGGCAGCCTTAATACTTTTATCGGATTCTTGTCAGGAGGAGGCGTCACGACGGGCGCCAGTAACACTTTTCTTGGCGCCAACACGAGCGGCACAAGCAACCTCACCAACGCCACAGCCATCGGCGCCGGCACAACCGTCGCGCAGAGCAACTCGCTCGTGCTCGGCAACAATGCCAACGTCGGCATAGGTACGTCCGCGCCCGCGTCGAAGCTCACCGTGGTCGGCTTAATCGAGACGACCACCGGCGGCGTCAAGTTCCCCGACGGGTCGATTCAAACCACCGCCGCCGTAGGCGGGGGCGGCGTGCCGCCAGGCAGCCCGAACTACATCCAAGCGAATCCCTTGACGCCGCAGGCGGGCGTGAGCTTCAACATCGGCGGCAACGGAACGTCGGCTGTGACGCTTTCAGGCAACGTGGTCAACGCCGCGACGCAGTTCAACCTCGGCGGCCAGCGTATGCTGAGCTTGTCCGGAGCGCCCACCTTCACCAGTAGTTTCTTCATTGGTCCTGGTGCCGGACAGAACGAGACGCTATTCCCCAGCGGGGAAGGAAGGCAGAACACTTTCGCTGGCATATCCGCTGGCAACAAAAACCAGACGGGTATTCGCAACGCCTTCTTCGGCAACTCCGCTGGTTTCAACTCGACAGGCAGCTTCAACGCATATATCGGAACGCGTGCCGGTCTCTTTCACACGACGGGACAACTGAATGCATTTATCGGAGTAGATGCTGGCCTAAATATACAAACCGGCTCTGAAAACACCTTCTTAGGAGTCAGTGCTGCGGGGTATGGGAAAACGGGGAACGACAATACCTTTGTTGGCTTCTCAACCGGATTTCCAAATAGCCTACAGACCGCCAACAGCATGGGCAGCAACAACACGCTCCTCGGCGCGAACGCCAGTCTCTTGGCAGAGAACCTTAACTTTGCCACTGGCATCGGCGCGAACGCGGTTGTTAATGCAAACGACATGATTGTGCTGGGTAAAGTCGCGGGAACTTACAACGGCGTTGCGCGTCCCGCCGACAACGTGCAGATACCGGGCGACCTCAACGTCTGTCGCTGAACATCGTCAACGCCGCGACGCAGTTCAACCTCGGCGGTCAGCGCATCTTGAGCGCGAACCCAGTTCTTCTCAACACCTCTGTCGGCCAGAACGCAGGCGCGGTGAACACCGGCTTCGCCAATTCATTCTTTGGGGCAAATGCCGGGTTCAACAACACGACCGGTGGAGCTAACGCCTTTTTCGGTCAATTTGCAGGCGCGTCTAACACGACTGGCCAAGAAAACACCTTCGTTGGAGATTTAGCGGGCACAGACCCTGGCGCTCCGGGCAACGCGACGGGCAGCAGGAATACCTTTATCGGGCGCTTGTCAGGAAAAAGCAACACGACGGGCAGCAACAACACCATTATCGGATCTCAGGCAAACGTCAGTGCAGGCAATCTCAACTTTGCGACTGCTATCGGCGCGAATGCAGTTGTCAACACGAGCGACACGATTGTGTTGGGCAAAGTCGCAGGAACTTACGGTTCCCCTGCTGTTGCGCGTCCCGCCGACAACGTGCAGATACCGGGCAACCTCAACGTCGGCCTCGGCGCCATCAACCCGGCGGCAAAGGTGACAGTCACTGGCACGGGCGTGTACAACGTGGCGGGCGCGGCGCGCTTCGATCTATTCAATACGACGGCCAATAGCGGCTTCCTACAGCACGTCCTCGATAACGGGTCGTGGCAGATTGCGACCACCGCTGGCGCAACGAGGATGCTGATTGATTCGGGTGGTGCAGTGCAGATACCGGGCGACCTCAGCGTCAGCGGCTCGCTGACGCTGAACATCGTCAACGCCAACACGCAGTACAACCTCGGCGGCAACCGCTTCTTGAGCGCCAATCTCGGTCTTGCAAATACTTCTCTCGGCCAGAACTCAGGCGCGGTGAGCACGGGACAGTTCAATTCATTCTTCGGCACATATGCCGGTCAGACAAACACAAACGGCGTGGCCAACTCATTTTTCGGGGACACTGCCGGAGGAAGAAATGTGGGAGGTAGCCGTAACTCTTTCTTCGGTTCAGGCTCCGGGTTTGCAAATGTTTCAGGCGGCGGTAACTCTTTTTTCGGCTACCACGCCGGGATCAACAACACCGCCAGCTTTAACGCTTTCTTCGGGGATAACGCCGGCGGCACCAACGTCGGTGGAAACCTTAACTCTTTCTTCGGCTCCGGTGCCGGCTTTGCCAACACTGCGGGCAGCGGTAACTCCTTCTTCGGATTCCATGCCGGGATCAACGATACAGCCAGCTTTAACGCCTTTTTTGGTGATAATGCTGGCGGCAGCAACGTGGGCGGCAGCCATAACTCTTTCTTCGGATCAGGTACGGGGTTTGCCAACGTCTCAGGTGGCGATAACACTTTCGTCGGGTACCACAGCGGCATCAACAACACT
>QHXG01000671.1 GCA_003222845.1 Acidobacteriota bacterium
TCCAGGTTGGGAATTACTGAACAGAGATTGACGTTGCCGCATCGCTCGCCATAACCGTTAATAGTTCCCTGCACGTGCGTCGCACCCGCCGACACTGCGGCGATTGTGTTCGCGACCGCCAGCTCTCCATCGTTATGACAGTGAATGCCTATGGGTACGCACGCCTCCGGCGTGCTGCACGCTAGAAGCGTGCGCACCGACCGCACGACATCACGCGTCGCTGCGGCGATGAATTCCGGCAAGCTGCCTCCGTTGGTGTCGCACAAGACGATCCGTTGGGGCCCACCAGACAGCGCCGCCTTCAGCGTAGCTATCGCATATTCCGGGTTTGCGCGATAACCATCAAAGAAATGTTCAGCGTCATAAATCACGAAAGGAACGCGCGCCGTCAGATAGGCGATGGTGTCGGCGATGATGTCTAGGTTCTCGTCCGGCTCAACGCGGAGCGCATCAGTGACGTGGAGTAACCACGACTTGCCGAAAACGGTGACGACGGGAGTCTCGGCTTTCAGCAATGCCTGAATGCTTTGATCTTTGTCGCAAGTGATCTGTTTTCGCCGCGTGGCGCCGAACGCTGCGACCCGCGCGTGATTGAGTCTCAACGTTCGGGCTTGCTCGAAAAAAGCGATGTCGCGAGGATTTGAGCCGGGCCAACCGCCTTCGATAAAATCGAATCCCAAGGCGTCAAGATGCTCAGCGATCCGGCACTTGTCCGCGACTGAGAAATTCACACCTTCGCCCTGCGCGCCATCGCGCAACGTCGTGTCGTAGATTTCGATTCGCTCAGTCATGGTCCTGAATACGAAAAAGCCACCAACCGGTGCGTTGATGGCTTTTCGAATGAATATAGTTTCTAAGAAGCCATCAAGCGCTGTCCGTAATCTTGTTAATTGCGCTAAAAGACACACTGCCGGCATGCAAGCCATCAATCACGCGAGCCTCGGAACAAACGAACGAATTCATTTTCTGACGCTGCATCCCTTCGGCAATCTACATCGTTTGAGCCAGCCTGTATAATTAAATGTTTTTTGGTTCGTATAAATCTTCATCGCTAACAGCTGCCTAGCGGAATTATGTGACGAAGAGCCCCTTTACGAAAAAAGACGCGTACGCAAAGGACCGCCGCCGCAGGGACAGTCGCCGGGCCCAATTCAGAAGATCACTTACGATAGCGCGGCAGATGACATCGTTCTGAACCCGTGTGTCTGAACACGTATGCGGACTTAAGAGGACCAGTCGGGGGAGCTAACGAGTTGCATCCCATTCAGCAGAGCGTCCGTATTCCCTTGGTAGATTTCAAAGGTGCTAATCTGTCTCAAATCCGAGGGATACGTTTTACCTTTAATAAAACGGCCACTGGAGCGATTTACCTCGCCAATATTCGACTTGCACGGCAGTAACTTCGTATGAGCATGTTTCACTACGCGTGGCATATAATCGGAATTGCGGCGTGTGCCCAAGCCGGGATGAGGAGAGTTATGAGTTCAGAAAACACAGCGATTAATCGTTGGCGGAACGGCCTGTTGGTGGTCTGCGCGTGCCTAGCGATGAGCGCGTCTTTCCTTATGGCACAGAGTCCATCCCAAGTTCTTAGTTTTCCTCATGCTGTCGTCAAAACTGACGACGATGGCAACAAAATTAGTATTCGTAGTGTGCTGCGGATAGCAGGAGCAACACGCCGAAGTCTCATCGAAATCGAGGTCTATAGCGATGTTGCATTCGGAGGCGGAAACGATACGCACGTGCTGCACATCGGCTCTAGAAAGTTCGCTTGGCCTCGTGCAGGAGACGCAACGGGTCATACCTTAATCTTTGAGCTAATGCCCGAGCAATTTGCCAAGGTAAAGAATGGTGACGAAGTAAGAGTAAGTTACGGCTCAAATGAGGAGTCTCCAGACGGGCGTGCCACGCCACGACGGGTATGGAAATTCGGCAAACTGGACAAGAGCAAGATCGACAAATGACGGTTGATTCTCATGGCAGCATGGTCTCTCCCATTAGAAAACTATCGACACCTTTGGCGGCGCGGCGGCCGTCGGCAATCGCCCATACGACCAGAGATTGCCCGCGAGCCATGTCGCCGGCGGCGAATACTGCCGGCACACTCGTTGCCTTTTCTTCATCGATGGCGACGTTGCCGTGGGCATTGATTGCCACGCCGAGTTGCGACAGCAATCCGTTGGTTTCGGGACCGAGAAAGCCAAGCGCGAGCAGCACCAACTGCGCGGGCCATTCCTCCTCACTTCCTGGAATCTCTCGTGGCGCAGTGCAGCCAGTGTTTCCAGCAGCCCACTCCACCTCGACTGTGCAAACGGCGCAAACTTGTCCGTCGCCATCGCCAACGAATCGTTTGCTCATCACCGAGTAGGCGCGCGGATCTTTTCCGAATAGCGCCGCGGCTTCTT
>QHXG01000189.1 GCA_003222845.1 Acidobacteriota bacterium
TCGCCGACAGCTTCCAACGCCTCGCTCATCAACACGAGTCCTTCCTTTTCAATTTCGATGATGCGACGGCCGGGGTGCGTGTAGGGTTGCAGCGGGTGACGGCCAATCGTGCGTGCCGTTGACGATGATTGATCTAAAAGGAACGAGACGGCGACATCGCGGCGGCGACGCAGACGTTTGGTGTAGATGCGCTCGGATTGTTGACCGTCGGCGCGGCGATCGATGAAGTAATCGACGACGGCGTTTAGATCGTAATCTTCGCCATCAATTTCATTCGCAACGCGCGTCAAATTTTCCGGCTTCATCAATTGGAACTGATGGCGGATTGACGAGACTAGCCCACGGTATCGTTCGCGCGTGTCATCGACAAAGTTACGGTTGCCGCGTTTCACTTTCTTTTCCACCACGCGGCACCAGCCGACGCGATGGTCGACCAACTCGCGGTCCCACTCGTCGTAGTTGAAGGCGACTTCGCCGGCTTCGAGACCCTGTTCAGGTGTTTCCCCTTCGCTCCAGGTCTCGCTGCCGTCGAGTTCGTCGAATTCGCCTTCGGCCTCTGAGTTCCACGCATTGAAAAGTTCACGCGCGTCACGGCGTTGTGGTTTGCGGTCCGCATTTCGCTCGGAGAGCATCTGTTCCGCCATCTTGCTCGCGTCTTCCTGGTCCAGCTCCTCCGGCACTTCGATTTGCTGCTCAGAATCTTCGAGCGAGATTGATTGAAACAGCGAATACACGCGGCTAGTCGCCATTAGAGTATCCGCGACTGTCGCTTTTCCGTCATACAGATAATCGGCGACGATTGTTTCCAACTCAGAAACTATCTGGCGATAGAACTCGCGCGCGTCGTCGAGTGCGCCGCCCAGCAAAGTGATTTGAAACAGCAGCTCAAATGGAACGAGCGCGGGAGGCAAATCAACGATCTTAGGGCGGCGGTTGCGCAAGTGTTCGCGAATCAAATCGAGATCGCGAGCGAGACCACGATAGGTTCTTCGCAGGCGCCGATCGATACGCCCGTTCTCGAGGGTCCCGAAGATTCTGCGTGCCAGAGCCGGCATCGGAAACAGATTGAGCACGTGCCGGTAATCGAGCGTGGCATGCGCATCCTGCGCATGAGTCACGGGCGGGACGCCCGTGCCACTTTCGGCAATGTAGCCATCAAGCGCAAACGAATCACGCGCATCTTGATTCTTCGGATCATAAAATTCCGCAATTGCTGCATAAGCCGCCAGCAGATCGTCGGTATCACGCTCATAAGTTCCAAACTCGATCTGTCCGGCTGCATGCGCTGCCAGCACTTTATACAAGCGAAAGTCGAGTTTTTCATCGCCAAACTCCGTGACGACCGAAGGCAGGTGAATCGTGCGGCCGTCGCCGATGCGCGACTCAGACGGCACGGCAGCGAGCGGCGCAATCTCGACCGAGTGTCCCGTTAAGGCTTCTACGTAGAGACGCAGCAAGAGCTGCACTGATTCCAGTGAGACGCCGGCCCCACCTACGCGTAATGCCTCGTTGCTGCTGCGGGTCTCAAGGGCGTAATAGCTGCGTCTCGCACGAGTATCGCCGCTGATCAAGCCGGCCCGGGCCCAACTCTCGAATTGCTCGATCGATACAGTGTGCAAAGCTTTAGCACTGGATCGTAAACAGGCCAAAGCACTCTCAGAATCAACTCGCGCGATGTCTCGCGTTAGTGCTATCACACGGCGAGCCAGCGCGACAGCGCTTTGGTGATCTTTCGTCGAGGTGATTGTCTGAAAGAAAAGCGGACTCGAGCGAATGAAGGCAACCAAACCTGCATTGCCGTGAGAGGCAACCGTCCAGAGCAAATCGATCCACTGGTCAAAACATTCCGGCAACGCACGCAAAACTTCGCCGCCGGTAATCAAGAGATGGAAAGCCGCCGCGCCGCCACGCTCGAGAAAACTTGTGGCACGGCGCATCAGTTTCAATGCCGCATCTGCACCGAGCGTTTCAATCGCGTCAGGCAACGAAGTCCAGGCGTCGGCCGCAATGCCGCCAGCGCGAGTGGCGAACGCTTTAGCTAAATCTATTGCCGCATCTATCAGCGCATCGTTTAGAGGCGGGCTACTGCCCGGCCCCGGTTCAGCGTCGGCGGGCGATAGCCCGCCGCTAAACGGAGCCTCGGAGTATTTGAGCAATCGACCGGCAACCGTCGACGTCGCGTTCAAGAAATCCGCACTATGCTTCGCTGAGCGCCGCGAAATCTCCGCGGCAACGTCGTAGATCGAGCTCAGCAAGTCAGCGTCTTGAATCTCCATCGCCAGCGCAGGCGAAGCGCGAAAGGTTTCCACGGCTGTGGAAGCAGACAGAATCATCTGGCGCGCGCAAACCTTTAAGACAAACGGCCGCGTCGTCGTCGGTACTTTGCTGAACTCTGCCACGCCGCTGGTAAAAAAGCTTACGCCACTCTCGACATCACTCATCGTCAGGCGGCGACCAAGCTCACCCCACGCCCGCACTTCGGGGGGCTCCAGGATTTGATCCGCCTCCGGCGCCGCACGCAAAAACTCGATGCTCGCGCGCAGAGAGACTCCTGCTATCGCCGCGGCTGTCTCTAACACGGCGCGGGTGTGCTCAAGCGGCAGATGACTTATCTCGCCTAAGAGGCCGGCAATCGTTCGCCGCTCAGATGGGCTCTTTACCGACCGTAGCCGCTCGTCTAGATCCTCGCCAAGCGGATCGATAAGATGGTCGCTATGGATTTCGCCGGACACGGTTTGATTGTAGCAAGAGACCGGAAAATCTTAGACATTGGAAGTCTTCTCACTACATATGGCGGTCGCGTGTTTAAGATAACCTATTGGGTAAATCGATAATGTTCAAGCCAATGAAATGGTTAAGAACCGCAGGCGCCAATGGCCATGTTGACTTCTGTTGAGGCTTGTATTAGATAGAAGACGCGTATTAAATAGAAGAGGCGCACACACTGTTTCTCTGACGCTCGCACCGAAATTCGTGGACAAACCAATAAAGAAGTCTTACCGACGTGGCCGGCGGACGCGTATTTTTGTGTTGGCCACTCTCGGACTGGTCGCGATTTCAGTGATCACACTGGGAGTGTCCCGGCTCAAACCGGCGGCTCCGAGTTTAGAGCGCGCTACCGCTTTGATCGAGACCGTGAAACGAGGGCCGATGCTGCGCGACGTGCATGGAACCGGGACGCTGGTCGCAGAAGATATCAGGGTCATCGCTGCCTCAACCGCCGGACGCGTCGAACGCGTTTTGGTCCATCCCGGCACCCCGGTGAATCCCCGGACGATTCTGGTCGAGTTAAGCAATCCTGAGTTGCAACAGTCGGCGGTGGACACAGAGTATCAACTGCGCGCGGCAGAGGCGGAGCAGAAGAATCTTAAGGTGCGGCTGGAGAGTGACCGGATGACGCAGGAGGCCGCCGCCGCTACTGTGCGCGCCGAATATCAGCAGGCGAAGTTGCAACTGGACGCGGACGAAGAGTTAGCGAAACAGGGCGTGCTTCCAGCTCTTAGCTTGAATCTTTCTCGCGTGCGCACCGAAGACTTAGCCAACCGATACCAGATCGAGCAGAAGCGACTCGAAGTGAGAAAGAGATCTGAAGAAGCGCAGCTCGCGGCGCAGCAGGCACGCAATTCACAACTGCAAGCGTTATTGAAACTCAAGCAAGAGCAAGTTCAGAACCTGCGCGTCGCAGCCGGCACCAGCGGCGTCCTGCAACAGATGACCGCAGAGGAAGGCCAACAGGTTGTGCCGGGAACAAATCTGGCGCGCGTAGTTGAGCCGCAGCACCTCAAAGCGGAACTCAAGATTGCTGAGACCCAGGTCAAAGATATTCAGATCGGACAGAAATCGCAGATCGATACCAGGAACGGCATTATTCCCGGACATGTTTCGCGCATGGATCCCGCCGCCCAGCAGGGGACGTTCACCGTCGACGTGGCTTTGGATGGCGAGCTTCCTGCCGGTGCGCGTCCTGACCTAACGGTCGATGGCACTATTGAATTGGAAAGATTGGACGATGTGATTTACATTAGCCGGCCCGCCTTCGGGCAGGCCCAGAGCACAATTAAGATGTTTAAGCTCGACGATGATGGGAAAACCGCGACCCGGGTGCAGGTGAAATTAGGGCGCAGCTCCGTCAGCGCCGTGGAAATTCTGGAGGGCTTGCAGCCCGGTGATCGAGTCATTATTTCCGACACTTCCTCGATGGATGCCTTTGACCACATCCGCTTGAATTGATAACGCTGCGCCAATAATAAGGAATCTTCTAGAAACGAATTCTATGAGCACGCCTAACTCGTCTTTAATCCGTCTGGAAAACGTGACCAAGGTTTTCTATACGGACGAAGTTGAAACGCACGCATTATCGTCAGTGGGTTTCGAGATTCACGCTGGAGAGTATATCTCGATCGCCGGGCCCTCGGGTTGTGGTAAATCCACTTTGCTTTCGATTCTGGGATTGCTCGACACCCCCACGGAAGGAGAGTACTGGCTGAACGGCGAAGCGGTAGCGAACCTGCGTCTCGCCGAACGCGCGCGCATACGCAATCGCCAGGTTGGCTTCATCTTTCAAAGTTTCAATTTGGTCGGGGACTTAACGGTTTATGAAAACGTTGAGCTGCCGCTTACATATCGTGGCACGGATCGAGCAGAGCGTAAGCAACGCGTGCTTGAGTCGCTCGAAAAAGTGGGGATGGCGCATCGAGCGAAACATCTTCCGGCCCAGCTATCCGGTGGACAACAGCAGCGCGTTGCGGTGGCCAGAGCCATCGCCGGCGAACCATCAATTCTGCTCGCGGATGAACCGACCGGCAATCTCGATTCAGTTAATGGCGAAGCCGTGATGAAACTCTTGAGCGACCTTCATCAGGCGGGCTCAACGATCTGCATGGTGACGCACGATCAGCGTTACGCGGGCAAAGCCGGCAAAGAGATACATTTGTTCGATGGCCGCGTGGTGGAACAACCACATCTGAATCCACCGGCGGCATAGCCGTGCGACTCAGGATGCAGAAAATCCTCATGTTTTTCACGCGACTTCTCGCGCATCGAATTCTTGCTCAAAACTAATCATGGTAGCTAGTACCTCAACGATCCGTTTGCTTGCCGGCCGCGCGCGTAGTCTCTCGGCGTGGCAACCGCTGGCGCTCCGCGATTTCCGGCTGCTATTCGTCGGTCAAGCTGTCTCGTTATTAGGAGATCAGTTTTACCTGGTTGCCTTACCATGGTTGGTTCTGCAGTTGACCGGATCCGGACTCGCTTTGGGCACGATTCTATTAGCCGCCACGGTGCCGCGCATGATTTTTCTGCTGGTCGGAGGCGCTGCCAGCGACTGGCTCTCGCCGCACAGATTAATGGTAGCCTCGAATGGTTTGCGTAGCATCGTGTGCGCGGTTCTAACTGTGCTGGTTCTTTTCAAGTCGATCAGTCTCTGGCATCTCTTCGTTTTGGCAGCTGCCTTTGGCACGTTGGACGCTTTTTTCTCACCGGCGATGAAAGCCTTTATTCCGGCGCTGCTTCATGAAGAAAAACTGCTGGCCGGCAACGCGCTTTTGCAAGGCACTAATATGCTGACGAAGTTCATCGGACCTTCATTAGCAGGTTTGCTGGTAGCCGGTGCCGGCACCGGTTTCGCGTTCGGATTAGACACGGTGAGCTTTGTGTTCGTCACTGCATGCCTGATGGTGATGAAGACCAAGAAGCCAGGATCGACCGGGGGAGAACTCGCATCGACAGGGTCGCCCAGCGGGGGCAAACTTCTGTCTTCGATTCGCGACGGACTGCGCTACACTTTGCACGAGCCGGCGATTCGATCCTTTATTATCATCATTGCCGTCATCGAGTTTGCCTTTGCGGGACCCTTTACTGTCGGACTCGCATCGCTGGCCAACAGCAGATTCTCAGGCGGATCCAAAGCATTCGGAATAATGCTTTCAACCCTCGGAGGCGGATTTCTCTTGGGTACCGTGATCGCCGGAGCGTTCAAGAGATCGCGTCTCGGTTTCGCAACTTTTGTGGGTGCGTTCGCGCTCGGCGCGGGCCTGGTGCTGCTCGGCTTCGCGCCAAATCTCGCTTGGGCGTGTGTATTGCTCGCCATTATGGCGGCGATTGGCGGTTGTCTTCAGGTGCTTAATACTTACTGGTTCCAGACCCGAACGGATCCGCAGATGCTCGGTCGGGTGATGAGCGTGGTAATGCTGTGCGGTTTCGGACTTACTCCGTTGTCGTATGTGATTGCCGGCGCGTTGATCAAGGTGAGCCTCACTCTTATGTTTGTGGTCAATGGTGTGTTCCTATTGACTGCGGCCGCGTTCTGCGTTTCAAGCCAACGACAAATCGATAGCCCCAGACCCGCTATTGGCTGATTGGGGGTCACCTTTGGAGGATTAGTGGAATTCATTTGGCAGGACATGCGCTATGGCGCGCGGATGTTGCTAAAGAGTCCGGGCTTCACTGTGGTAGCCGTGCTGACGCTCGCGCTGGGAATCGGAGCGAACACAGCGATCTTCAGCGTTGTAAACTTTGTGCTGCTACGTCCTCTGGAATATGCGAACTCGGATCAATTGGTCATGATCTGGGAACGGAACGTCAAGAAGGGCTTCACCGAATCGCCAACTTCGTTCGCTAACTTCATTGACTTCAGAGACGGCGCTAAGTCGGTCGACATCGCCTCGTTTACCGACACGAATTTCAATCTGACCGGCGGGGAACAACCGGAGCGAATAGCGGGCTTGCGTGTGTCCGCCAGTCTTTTCTCCATGCTGGGCGTAAATCCTATGCGAGGTCGTTGGTTTGCTCCGCAAGAAGACAAGCCAGGGGCGGGGCGCGTTCTCATACTCGGCTACGGCCTTTGGCAGCGTAGTTTTGCCGGAAACGCAAATCTCGTAAATCAAACTGTTCAGCTTAACGGGCAAAGCTACACGGTGATAGGTATTATGCCTCCATCGTTCAAGTTTCCTCCCTCGTTTTCTGCCACGGTGGGTGCATTGGAGGAAACCGTGTCCAATGCCGATCTGTGGGTGCCCCTGACCCCAGACGACGTGCCACTGGTGCGCGACATTCGTAATTTGAAGATGATCGGCCGTTTGAAGCCGGGCGTCGCGGCGGAACAAGCGCAGGTCGAAATAAACGCGATTGCCAGCCGGCTCGACAAGGAATACCCTGACGTTAACGGCGGCATTGAATCGCATGTGATTCCATTGCACCAGCAAGTGACAGGAGACATTCGGCCCGCGCTTATTGTTTTGATGGCCGCAGTCAGTCTGGTCTTGCTGATAGCCTGCGCGAACGTAGCCAATCTGCTCCTGGCCAAAGCCACCAACCGGCAAAAGGAGATCGCAATTCGAACAGCGCTCGGGGCGAACCGCCTCCGCATACTTCGGCAACTGCTTACGGAAAGCACTTTGTTGGGGCTGCTTGGCGGCTTGCTTGGGTTACTCTTCGCGATTGTTGGGACCAAAAGTCTAATCGCTTTTGTTACTGTCAACATCCCTCGCCTGAAGGACTTCGGTTTCGAGAGTAAGCTGTTGCTTTTCACGCTCGCTATTTCATTGCTGACCTCGCTCGTGTTTGGGTTGGCGCCGGCTATTGATGCTTCGAAGCCAAACTTGAACGAAGCTCTTAAGGAAGGCGGAAGAAGCTCTGGTGGTGGATCTGGGCGTAACCGGTTACGCAATTTTCTCGTAATTGGTGAAGTAGCGCTCGCCGTAGTGCTGGTAACAGCATCCGGCTTGATGTTCAGAAGTTTCGTTCGCTTGCAGCGCGTCAACCCTGGATTCAACCCCGAGAACCTGCTCACTCTCGAGATCGAGGTGCCCGAAGCGGCGTATCGCACCGAACAACAGCAGAGAATATTCCAACAGCAATTGCTCCAGAGAATTCGGGCCGTTCCCGGAGTTCGGTACGCCAGCACGGCAGACAATGTTCCGTTCAGCGGTAACGCTTTCAACTCCAGTTTTATGATCGAGGGACGACCGATTCCCGCAGTGACTGAAAGACCTCGAGCATTTTATCGCGTTATTAGCCCTGACTATTTTTCAACCATGGGCATACCCTTTGTTCGCGGCCATCAATTCACCGATCGCGACTCAGCCGACGCGCAGGGAGTGGCCATCATTAATGATGCTGCCGCGCGCAAATACTGGCCTGGAGAAGATCCCCTGGGGAGGCGAGTCAAGCGTGGAAGGCCAGAGTCGAAAAATCCATGGCTAACGATCGTGGGGCTGGTCGGTTCCGCCAATCAGGCTTCACTGCGGGAAGAAACGCAACCTGAAATTTATGTCCCTTACCTGCAGAATTCGAGTCGGACTCTCACCCTCGTTGCCCGCACTGATTCCGACCCCAGGATGCTTGCCGGGGCGATCCGGAAGGAGGTCTGGGCCGCCGATAAGGATTTACCGGTTTCGAGCATGAAGCTGATGGAAGAATTGATCTCCACTTCCGTGGCTCAACCTCGCTTCTATCTGATTCTACTCACCGTCTTTGCGGGCCTCGCTTTGGTACTGGCAGCGATTGGCGTTTATGGAGTGATGTCCTACTCCGTGACCTTGCGCACGCGCGACATTGGCATTCGCATGGCGCTTGGCGCCACGCCGATCGACATCTTCAAGCAGGTCGTTGGTCAAGCCTTATGGTTGGCTTTGATCGGCCTCGGAGTCGGTATCGCACTGGCGATTCTCTCGACGAGAGTGATGAGCAGCTTGCTCTATGAAGTCAGTACCATGGACCCTATGACTTTGGCCTCGACATCGTTGGCGTTGCTGGTCGTGGCGCTGCTGGCGAGTTACCTCCCGGCGCGCCGGGCTACAAAAGTGGATCCGATAGTGACGCTCAGATACGAATAGTCGGACTGTCGTGAGATTGGCGCCAGCATGGATCAGTCGAGACCTTTGATCACAGGAGACGACAAGGCGAGGGTTGCCAGCACACTACTGATGGCGCCGCCAATGACAAACACCAATGCTGATCCCAGGTGATCAGCCGCCCAACCTACCGCTGCGTAGCCAATCGGCATCAACGCGTAGGAGCCGAGATAGTCTATGCTGGAGACCCGTCCTAATATCTCGCGAGAGACACACTCTTGAAGTGTGTTCGTCCAGATTAGGGCAGAGCTCGTGAGGGCCGCACCTATGATAAAGGCCGCTATCCCGATTCCCGTGAATCCTATCGGCAGGCCAACAGTGATGGTCATAATTGCAGCTACAAGATACGCGCCGTAAAGCGTAGGCCCGCGGCGGCGAATCTTCGCAAAACGGCCCAACCAGACTGAGGCAGCAACGGAACCTAAAGCAAGCGTGGAGTAAACAGCGCCCAATGAGCCAACGCCACGATGCAATACATCCTTAATTAAAAACGGCAAGGCAACGCTGATCGGACCACTCAGCGTAATATTCCCGAGGGAGGCAACGCCGATCGTGATCCACAGCCACGGCGAGGCAAACACCACGTCAAACCCCTCTCGAAGATTCTTTATTGCGCTAGCCGACCGGCGAACATTCATGCTTGAAACAGACAGTCTCAGGAGTGGCAAAAGAGAAAAAGCGGAGATAAGAAACGAAAGACCATCGACTGCAAATACCATCGTGGTCCCGGCGAACGCAACAATGGACGCTCCTATCGCTGGGCCCACTACCTCAGTCAGTTGCTTGCTTAAGTTTGTCAATGAGTTTGCGCTCGGCAGCGATTCACTGGAGACGATTTCGGGCACCATCACTGTATAGGCTGGCTGAAAGAAGGCATTGACGGTGCCAAAGATTGCGCTGGCAATATACAGATGCCAAACTTGTAAGCTCCCCGAATAGGCGAGAAGCGTAACCATAAACATGATTGCCGCGCGCGAGACGTCGGACAGCAACATCACCTTCGACCTTGAAAACCGGTCAATGGCGATACCCCCAAGCAGGAGGAATAACAGCATCGGCACGTACGAAAAAATTAGCATCGTTGCCACTGCGGCAGCCGAGCCTGTTTTCTGCAGCACCCACCAAA
>QHXG01000672.1 GCA_003222845.1 Acidobacteriota bacterium
CCATTGTTCAACTTGTGCGCTCATATTTTCAATCCTTGGTTGCATGAAGAGTTCAAGGCAAAAAGATCCGTGGTCAAATTTAGTTTGCTTGTGCGGTCCAGAGTGTCGTTGCTAACTGCAGTCTAGTGAGAAAGGGCTCGGGCCTGATTAACTTTCGTGGTTGGACTCGGAGGGCATTGTCTGCGAGGAGAACGGCGCCCGGGTCTCGAAGCCCTTGGAAATCTTAGCTAGCCGGGTCGGATCACGTCAATAGTGATTTTGTCTTATCGCTTTAACCTAACTGTTTGGGACTGATTTACCCGCGCTGAAGGCTTGAAATGTGGTTAAAGACAGCATTGCGCTTCTGCCGCGCCACAACTCGCGGCGAGATATTGCCCCACGGGGCAGTCCGACTGTTTAGATATACGGCGAGGCCGAGCCTCGCCGCATTTTGTTGAGAACGCGCGCCACGGAAAGCCGGAGGCTTTCCGCGATGTGCTGCGGCAAAGTCGCGATCTAATTCGCCTTCAGCCTTCTGCTTTTCTGCCTTTTCGCCTCTGCCCTACGCTGCTTGCCGAGCTCTCTCCTCCGGCATTACTTGTCTGACTGGTTGCAATCCACCGTCATGCAACAGGTCAGCAAACAACGCGCGATAGTGAATCATGGCTTCTCTGAGCTTCTCGATCCCGACATCCTCGCGCTCGTGACGAATGGCGATGCCGTGGGCCAAGCGATAATTCTGGACCACTGCCGGGTGATCGACCGAAACGTCTGCCACGCGCTGTTCAAAGTCAGCCACCGGATAGCCGCGAATGTTCATGACTTCCTTTACCAGAATATCGGCATCCGCGACTGCCGCCGCCGGGTCATCGACAAACCGCGCCTGTGCGTGCTCCCACTTGTCGGCGAAGTCGTGTCGCTGACGATCTGTGAGTGGCGTGATATCAAGTTTCTTGACTCGCTTCTGTCGTTCCTGCAAAAGGTGCTCGGCGCGTGCGGCATCTCCTTCG
>QHXG01000673.1 GCA_003222845.1 Acidobacteriota bacterium
GAAATAGATCTGCGATTTTCATTCCCGATTCAAAACTTACTTCCTTAATCGACCGCGGGAACTTCTGCTACCGTTCCAGCATCTAAACGCATATAACGGCCGCCACCCAATGTTTAGAAAAGTCCAAGTCGCGCTGGTGTCCCCGCTGGTTCTCGCATGGTTGGCGTTCCTCTATCATTTGAGCTCGACGCCGGATCGGAGACCTTATCAGCCACCACCCAGCGCGATCGAGACTTCGAAGCAACCCGAGTCTTCCACCAACGCTGAATTTGCCGCGCACGTTGAGCAGTTAAAGAAGAAACTGCCGTCCGCTGACTTCACAATTCTTATTCAACCGCCATTCGTCATCATTGGCGATGAACCCGCAGAGGCAGTCAAGCAACATTCAGAAAACACGGTCAAGTGGGCCGTAGACAAACTCAAACAGGATTTCTTTTCACAGGACCCAAGAGACATTCTCGATATCTGGCT
>QHXG01000674.1 GCA_003222845.1 Acidobacteriota bacterium
GTCTTTGTTCCTGGTTCTTTCCGCGGACCTAAGCCCTGGCCTAAAAGCATTTCGCGCAAAGGCGCTAAGAAACGAAAACCGAAAGGCGCAAAGCCAAAATAAGACCTCCCTCGAGCGAGTTATTTCTTGCGCCCACGCCGTGCCTGTCCTACAATGCGTTCAGAGGCCCGGACTGCTTTTGGCGTTGCGCAGCGTCTCCCCGAGTAAATCGTTTTCCGAAAGTGAAAGCTGCGTCGGTCACTTATCAAAGGGTTTGGCGCAGGTTCGCGTGAATTAGTGAAGGCGAAAACTTTTCGATCTTCGATCCATCCGCGACTCACATTCAAGGTGTGCACAAACGGATCGCGCAGAAATCGAGTGCGCGGATTTCAGAGCGAGGCTCTTCGCCAAAGACAGGGGGTATCAATGGAATCGCGTCGTCACGCCGCGCCGGCCGCACTGGTGGTTTGCTTGATTCTGGTTGCGACGTTTTTCGCCATACAGAATTCAACGGCTCAGGAAAAGCCCGGCCAGAAGCCTCCTCCGGCTCCAGAAAAAGAGCTACTCAAGGTCGAGCCGGCGCCGCCGCAAACACCGGCGGATAAGTCGCCGCAAAAGTTGATCACGCCGACCGAGTCGTCCGGCGATAAGCAAAAGCCCGGAACCGAAGTCGATGAGCGGCAACAGCTGATCATCAACACCGACTTAATCACCTTTAATGTGACGGTGACGGATATCTATGGTCGTTTTGTTTCGGGCCTCGGCAAGAACGCCTTCACAATCTTAGACGAGAAACAGCCGCAGGAAATTACTTTCTTCAGCGATGAAGACGCGCCGGTTTCGGTGGGCGTACTCTTTGACGTGTCAGGCTCGATGAGCGGCGATAAGGTTCGGCGCGCACGTGATGCCCTGGCCCATTTTATTCAGACCAGCCATGATCGCGATGAGTATTTTCTGATCGCCTTCAATTCGCGCGCCCAGTTGTTGATGGATCGAACGCGCGACGGAAATGCGGTGCTCGATAAATTGACCTTCGTGCAGACGAAGAACAATACCGCGTTGTACGACGCCTGTTATCTCGGAGTCGAACGTGTTCAGCGCGGCACGCATCCGAAGCGGGCGCTGCTGCTGATCAGCGATGGCCAGGATAACAACTCGCGGTATACCTTCAATGAGCTGCGCCGGGTGCTGAAAGAATCAGATGTAGTGCTTTACGCCATCGGGATTCTCGGCGGGAGCGATGTCGGCAGCTCGCTGGGCATGGAAGGACAGGGGATCCTGGACGAGTTGGCCAGTGTGTCTGGTGGCAAGGCTTTCTATCCGCGCTCGGCCCCGGAGATGGACGACATCTTCGAGCAAATCGCGCTGGAGCTGCGTCACCAGTATTCAATCGGCTACCGTCCGCCAAACTTTAAGAGTGACGGCAAATGGCACCACATCAAAGTGAAAGTAGCTCCGCCGCGAGGCTTGCCGCGTTTGTTCGTCCGTAGTAAAGAAGGTTATTTCGCGATCGCGAATCCGAAGTGAGGAAGGCCTTTGGTCTTGGGTCTTTGGCCTTTAACTCAGAGATGAATCGGACTGAGAACCAAAGACCAAAGGCCTAAGACCCAAGATCAAGATCAAGTTTATCGGACTTGCGGCAACGCGAGTTGACCTTCCCGGCATCACTAGCATGCGCCGAGGGCTTCTTTCTTTGAAATTCATCCGAGCCGTCACCGCTCCCCTCCGGCATCGAAAATAGTTTGACATTAGCCGTTTCTTAACAGAAGGTTTAGCAGTAATGAGACTTCGCATTTTTCCGTTTTTCCGTGCGCACCTCAACACGCTGGTGCTCTTCATGAGCCTGAGCGCGGTGTTTTCGTTCATGATCGCCGGCGCCAGCAGCGCGCAACAACCAGTTGATTCACGTCCGCGCACGACCGGAGCTGCAACCGTAGCCCCATCGCCGTCGCCCCAAACTTCGCAGCCTACACCAACACCGGCGCAGACGTTGCCGGGCCGACGCATCGCCCCGCAACTGGGGGCCCCGCCACCGCCACCGGTCTTGAAACAAAAGCCGCCCGATCCGACGAGTGCCGAAATCGACGAAAACTCAACTTTGAAGATTGATACGGAACTGGTGACGCTGCACGTGCGCGTGATCGACCGCAACAACCATCCTATTAACAGCCTCAGAAAGGACGAGTTTAAGATTCTCGAGAATGGCGAAGCGCAGCCGATCTTCTCGTTCACGCGCGAAGAAGTCCCGGTGATCTATGGACTGGCGGTGGACACCTCGGGTTCGCTGCGGCCGGCGTTTGAACAAGTCCTCAACGCCGCGAAGGCAATCATCAACAGCAACAAACGTGGCGACGAAACCTTTCTCGAGCGCTTTATAAGCAGTGACAAGATCGAAACCGTCCAGGACTTCACCGCCAACAAGGACGCCTTATTGGATGGTCTGGACTCGCTCTATATCGAAGGTGGCCAGACGGCAGTAATTGATGGCGTGTATCTGGCCGCCGAACACGTGGCCGAATACAAGAAGGGCGGGGATGATGATCGCCGCCGCCGCGCGTTGATCGTGGTTACAGACGGCGAGGATCGGGCCAGTTATTATCCCGAGACAGAACTGTTCAAGCGTTTACGCGAAGAAGACGTCCAGATCTATGTGATTGGATTCGTGAACGAGCTGGACGTCGAGAAAGGTTTCATTCGCAAGAGCCCACGCGACAAAGCCGTCAACCTCATTAACAAACTAGCCAGCGATACGGGCGGCCGAGCCTTTTTCCCACAATCGATTGCCGAATTGCCGCAGATTGCCAACGAGATTGTGCGCGACCTGCGCACGCAGTACGTGATTAGCTATGATCCAACGAACAAAGCTCACGATGGAACCTATCGAGCCAT
>QHXG01000694.1 GCA_003222845.1 Acidobacteriota bacterium
TGAGCGGGAGCGGCTGACTTTGATTGAATTTGCTGTCGAAAGGCGATTCATTCTCCAGACCTATGGTAAAAGTGACAGAATGGCTCAACCCATGGGGGGCACCCAATAGATCAGTCCAGAGTTCCTTATTCTGCGGTTTGATCTCCAAATGAAAATGGAGTCGGTTCCGATCCGGATGGATTTCTTCCGGATAATTACCACGCACAGCCCGGCCATTTATGAAAGGGACGAGTTTTGTAGCATCGTGTGTCGCGGCCCACTCTGAAAAATGGTCCACTTCAACGCCGACTATTTCATCCAGTTCCAGGTGGCCTTCTACGCCGATCACTTTGGGCGTGAGAGGGGGCGCCGGCACAGGAGAATTTGCAGGCGCCGTCGCCGGCGAAACAGTCGGCGTCGGAGTCACTGAAGGGCGCTGCGCTCCGGCCTCTCTAATGTTTGCGGCGGCGAAAATTAATAGGCAGATTAGCAAGCACCCTGCGACTTTATTTTGTTTGATTGTCTTCATAATCGGTGCAATTAACCGTCAACTCTTTGCCTCCGGACTTTTCCCGAGCAGAGTCCTCGCACAATTGCCAGGCTACGAGTCACGTTGCTCGATCTTGTCCAGCATACTTCACGGCCATCAAACACCTGGACCAAAGTGATCTGCTTCGGCATAGCTGATAAAGAAACTGCTGCCTCCGACTACTGCAGCGTTGCTTCGGCCGCGCGCGCCTTTTGGCGAACTTCTTCGAGATAGGCGGCGGCGTTGGCGCGCGTGGTAAGGCTGAGACGATGTTTCACTGTAAGCGCCGCGTGCAACTCGGGTCGCGTCAACTCGCGATCGACGCGCTGGGCGATGTTGAGAAAACCGGGCAGATTTCCTTCGTTCGGAGGCTCCAACGGCCGCGCCACTAGGCCGACTGCTGCTTCGGGCCCCGCGACCGCTAGCGCGGCGGCAGCCGGGTTCGGGAAAGGACATTGTGCGCCGGCGCTTGATGGTGCGGGCAACGTTTGCGGTGTAGATCTCGGACTCGACAAAGTGACCAGGCCGGTAAGCTTGTTTGCTTGCGCATCGCGATTTGTGATCGCGGCCAAGCCAAATATCGCTTCCACGGTCGCCGGTACTGATGAGTGATCGTAAGTACGATGATCGATGAGATTTTGCGGAATCAGCGGTGAAACTATGATCGCCGGAACGCGCACACCAAGTTGCGTGAACGTAAAGCCATATTTATTAAGCTTCGAGGTCGTGGAATTATCGCCCGGTGCGACTGTCCCGCCGGGCTGCTGGTGATCATAGAAGCCGCCGTGCTCGTCCCACGTGACGATAAGTAAGCTATCGTTCCATAAGGGCGACTGGCGAATTGATTCGTAGACGTATTTTATCAACCACTCGCCGCAGACAACGTTGTCCAGTGGGTGCTGGGACGTCCCGCGCAGGTAAGTGTTATTGATCACGTCACCATAGCTCGGCTCGATGAACGTGTAATCATATTTGTATGGGTGGCTGGTGCTGCTGACTTCTTTTTGGAATTTCCGCAGCGGCGTGGTGTTTCGCAAATAATGAACACCCTTAAGAGAGAAGGACTGCGGGAATTCATCGCCGCGATAGATATGCCATTTCTTCGAAGCGTGATTTAGCTTGTCGAAAATCGTGCCCTTCTGAAGCGGTATTCCGTCGACGAACCAGAGCGCGATCTCTTCCGTACTCGGGCTATGGTCCAACCCTCCCGATGAAGCTGCATGAACAAAGTAGCGGTTGGGCCATGTTGGTCCCGGCATCGACGAAAACCAGTTGTCGCAAATCACGAACTCTTTCGCCAGCGCATTTATGACTGGCAACTGGCTGGCGTCAAAGCATTTCATGATCTCTCCGGGGTTCGCTACGCCACCATTCGCCGCGTAGTTCGCCGCAAACCCGCCGCAGTTGATTGCCGGATAAGGACCTCCGTGCGGATAGGAACTTTGCCCGGAAAGTTGCTCGACGACGCAGAGAAACTCATGACAAGGATCTACCGGCATGGACCAGTCGGCCGGATGGGAAACTTGATACGGATGATTGTTGTAGGTATTCGATTCGTTACCGGTAAGGCCCTTGATAGTCGTCGGCTGTCCTGAGACTGCATCCTTTCCGTTGAGGCCGGAGAAACCCAGCATATGATCCAGCGATCGGTTCTCGAGCATGAGAACAAAAACGCGTTTGATGTTTTGCATGGCGAATGAAAAGCTCCTTTCCGAAACCTGCTGCCAGAACGAAACGCGCAAGTTACTGCGAGATCTGAACGTGAAATTCTACCTGGCTGGTGCTCTGGGCATAGGCGGAAATTCACAGGCTCGAAGGCCAGCCGGACACTTGTGAAGCGAGCGAGACAATATCTCGAATGCTCGTAGGCGTCAAGAGTTTTCTGTCACTTAGCAAAGATAATGCGCCGGCAGGCGCACCCACGCGAAGATTGGGAACAATCGCGATTGTCGGTCTAAGCCGATTCCACCGGATTGCTTTAACTGAGCGAATGAAAAAGTTAGGGAGTTGCTTCGGGAGTCGGCGTTGGAGTAGGCGTTGGTGTCGGGGCTGGCGCTACGTACAGAGCTGCGTCCATCGCCGTGGGACCATCCACCTGCGCCAGAGCGGAGGCATTTTCCAAATTGACCAGAGTCGCCCGACACGAGATTGTTCCGCCCCGCGTGTTTTGAGAATTCATCACGAATTTGAAGTTAATCATCGAAGACTTTCCGGCTCCCGCGAGGTCCAGTTTTT
>QHXG01000695.1 GCA_003222845.1 Acidobacteriota bacterium
TCAAGATTGGCATAGGCTATCCGCAGTTTCCTTTGCCCATCGGTTTGCGGAAGGCGCAATTGATAATCTTCAATCCGACCTGGACGCCGCCCGATTCGCCCTGGGTGAATTCAATGAATGTGACGCCCGGCGAAGTAATTGAGGCGGGAAGTAAACAGAATCCGCTCGGCCCCATTAAAATTCCCATCGGCTCGCCTTCCCTGATTCACGGCGGCAAGCCGCTGTCGAAAATCGGCACATTTGCTTCGCACGGCTGCGTGGGACTAACCAACAGTCAAGTCAAAGATTTCGCCAAACTCCTGGCCCGAGCTTCCGGCACTGAACTCTCCGAACAAAGCATCGCCGCGTACTTAAAGAACAAGACAAAAACGCGAGTCGTCAAGCTGAGTAAGTTGGTCCCGGTCGAACTTCGCTACGAAACGATCGTAGTTGAGGATGGCAAGCTGCACATCTATCGCGACGTTTACGATCAGAATACGAACACTGAAGAGAATATGCGCGCGGTTCTCGAAGCCAACGGTGTTCGATTTGAGGATCTTAGCTCGGACGAGAAAGCGCAGGCAATGGAAGCGCTAAATGCACTATCAAGTCATCCGAAGAAACAAGCCCTGAAGTCTTCCGTAGGAAAAGGTGAAAACTTAGCGAAGACGGCGGCCAATGCCAGTGAGAGAAAGGCCGAAGCTGAGCGCCAGAGTAAACTGCGGAATCAGAAAGAGATCGTAATGGAGATAGCAGCTTTAAGTGGCAAAGGCTATCCCGCGCCGGTGAATTTAGATAAAGGGAGCGGCGTCAAAACGGATTGATTAAAAGACGACCAACGGTGGAGTGACCTCCCTCTTTGGTTTGGCTTCCGAGATGGTAATTATCCGATGCTTCCAAAGACCCGCAGTCTGCTCACACCGCCATCAGGGAAAATATTAAATCGCACATGGGAAGATACGCCGGTGTCCATCACTTCGTCGAAGAAATGGCGCGTGTGCGCCAGCAACTTCGTGCGCGCCAGTACGGGCCGCCAAACAAACTCAGGATCTTGCAATCTTTCGATGGGCAGCTCTTCGGCATTGCAGGACTCGAGCGAGCAACTCTCGGGGAAGTTGCCTTTGAAGTAAGACGTGTCTATCTCGAGGCGACGTATGCGTCCCGGCGCGCCGAGTCTGACGATCGTCCAATCGTACCCAGGCCCGCGGCGCCGTTTGGTTTCCCAGCCATCGCTCATGTTCGCGGCGCGGCCCGGCATAATCAAATTGTGACGATGGCCAAAAAACATGTCGCTGCACGAAAGCACCAGTCCGCCATTTTCAACCGCCGCGAGATCGATCTCGCCGCCAATGTTTTTCAAGCGATTCCAATCCGGCACGACTTCGCCGTAAACGCGCAAGCGCGCCACCCCGCCATCGGGATAGATTTTCAGACGAAGGTGCGTCCAGCGCTGCTCACTGGTAATCGTAAATGGGTTAGGCGAGTCGCCGTTTAGATTTGATACGGTCAGAATCTCGTTCCATTCCGTTGAATCGCTGGTTAGTTGTTCCGTCGTGGGCAGACCATCTATCGCGCTAGCTTCCAGCGAGCATTGTTCGGGATAATTGCCTTTGAAATGACTGGTGTCCACGACCACTCCACGGATCACTCCCGGCAAGCCGAGTCGAATGATGCACCAGTCGAATCCCGGAGTGCGCCGTCTGCGCGTCTCCCAGCCGTCCATCCACTTTCCAAGATCGGTATACTTACCTTCTATGAAAACCGGGGCGAGCGGCTTCAATAAATTCTCCTTCGGCGCAAAGAATTCGTCGTTGGCAAACAGCACGGCACCGCCCAGACGTTCCGAAGCAAAATCGATTAATTCAGTGAAATCCATAAGAACTTGAGCCACAAAAAGGCACAAAAAGCACAAAAGGAAAAGTCATTCATGTATCTCGGCTAAGAATGTACTTCTTGATTTGGAGTTTTTGACCGCCGAAGTTGATTAGAAGTCCGTGTTCAATTCGAGAGGCCCGGAGGTACCCCAGCAACTGTGCGATGTGCTCATCAACCAAACCGCGGCATACCTTTACTTCAATAATTAGCTTCTTCGCTACAAACAGATCCGCACAAAGATGTCCCAACAGAGTTCCGTCTTCATCGGAAACTTCCAATGGATGCTGCTGGAAAACTTCAATTCCTATTTTCGTCAACCTATGAGCCAGGGCATTTTCATAGATCTTCTCAAGGTGTCCGCTTCGAAGGAACTTGTGAATCTCGAAGCTGGTCTCTCGAATTATGTCACAGAGTTTATTTATATCGGCAGAACCAAGAGCATTTGAATCGGCCAGTTGGAGTAGTCTTTCGATGAGTGAGCTTCGATTATCCATTTCTTGACTTCTTTTGTGCTTTTTGCGCCTTTTTGTGGCTAAATATTTCTGCGTAAGAGAGTCTGCCCGCGAGCATCAGAAAATTCGGCGCCATCATAAACCATCTGGCCGCGAAGAAAAGTCTTTTCTACCACGCCGCGCAGGAGTTCCCCCGCGTAAGGCGTCAACTTGTGGCGATGGTGAATCATTCCAGGCTCGACGCGAAATTCTCTCATG
>QHXG01000696.1 GCA_003222845.1 Acidobacteriota bacterium
CGTTTTGCAACCCGCGGGAACGGTAGGGGAGCAGCGGCTGGCTCGCATCAAACTCGATTCCGAGACCGCCCACGAGATAGGCGAATCCTTTCATTATTCGCCTCACGAGTTTGAAGCTGCGCTCGACAAGTTCGCGGAAGGTTCGGAAGCAATGCCTGTGCTGCCACCAGAGGCCGACGACCGCTCTTTCTACTATGAGGATCGCGATTGACCCGTTGCCTGCTCGACACAAATATCATCCTACGCCTCTCCCAGCGGAACGATCCGAGGTATCAAGAGGTTCGAGCTTCTTTAAGAGTCCTTAGGTCTCGGGATTTTGAACTGTGCTACATCTCTCAATGCCTCGCGGAATTCTGGAATGTTTGTACACGCCCTGCTGCTGCTCGCAGCGGGTATGGCCTAAGCGTAGGGGAAACGGATTGGCGGGCGCGTCTGATCGAGCGACTGTTCACGCTTTTGCCTGACAGTCGGCAGATCCACGACCAGTGGCGGCAACTGGTGGTTTCTCATTCGGTCATGGGACTTCAAGTTTACGATGCGCGCATCGCTGCGGCGATGAAGGCGCATGCAGTCTCTCATCTCCTAACTCTGAACAAGAAAGATTTCACCCGATATCCCGAAATTACCGTGGTCGCGCCACACGAGCTGCTGTCAGGAAATCTGCCTGTCTGAACACTGTCAGTGCTTGGATTAAATCCACACCGATATGGTGACAGTTTATAGATGTTCATCGATTCCCATTGTCATATCGACGGCCAGGAATACGATGCCGATCGCGAAGAGGTGATCGCCCGTGCCCGAGACGCGCGCGTGACGACGATGCTCAACGTCGGCACAGGCGATCCGCACAGCGGCGCGATCGAACGTGCAGTTGACCTGGCTGAGACGCATGAAGGGATTTACGCGGCTATTGGTGTCCATCCGCATGACGCCAAGCTGTTTGATAATGCAGCCGAGCAGCGGTTGCTCGATCTGGCTCGTCAAAGCGAGCGGGTGATTGCCTGGGGAGAAATTGGTCTCGATTATCATTACGATCATTCACCGCGCGACGTGCAGCGCGAAGTTTTTAAGCGGCAACTGGGATTAGCTCGCGAATTGAATTTGCCGGTTGTGATTCATTCGCGCGAAGCGGATACAGACACGATCTCGATCCTTCGTGAAGCATTGACTGGTTACCAACGCGGTGGGGTCATGCACTGTTTTGGCGGCAGTTTGCCGATGGCCGAGGCCGCAATCGAACTCGGTTTCTACATTTCGTTCGCCGGCAATCTGACTTTTAAGAAGGCGGAAGACTTGCGCGATGTGGCGCGACAGCTTTCGCTCGATCGATTGCTGATCGAAACCGATTGTCCATATCTGACTCCTGTTCCGTTTCGGGGGAAGCGCAACGAACCGGCGCGGGTTGTGGAGACCGCGAGATGTCTGGCTGGTATTCACGGCAAGGAATTGGAGGAGGTGGGGGGCGTTACCAGCGAAAACTTTGCGATGCTGTTTGGGGTGCGCCTGCCTGGGGCGGACGTTACAGAACCGGGAGCGGTAGCGACCGGCCCTGGGTACGCAGTCGTCCCGACTGCTTAGCCTCAGCACGGCGCAAGCACGGGCAGTCGGGACGACTGCGTACCCAGGTCTGCCCGCACCCTCCAAGAGAACACTTTCACATGCTCTGGTTTTGATGCTATTCTCACGGTGATACCGAACCTAGCATGGCCCAGCAGAATTCATTCGACATCGTCTCGCAGGTTGATCGCGCTGAAGTAATGAACGCAATTAACCAAACCATGAAAGAAGTGCGTCAACGATTCGACTTTAAAGGAAGTCATGCCAATGTTGCCTTGGAAGAAAAAGAACTGGTGCTTTCGGCTGAAGACGAGACCAAACTGCGCAACATGAACGAGATTCTGCAACAGAAACTCGTGCGGCGTGGTGTGCCCCTGAAAGCTTTGAGCTACGGCAACATCGACGCTGCGGCCGGAGGCACAGTCCGTCAACGCGTGCAAATCCAGCAGGGCATCCCACAGGAAAAAGCGAAGGATATTGTGAAGTACATTAAGGATTCGAAGGCTAAGGTTCAGTCCTCGATTCAGGGGGATATGCTCCGCGTGTCCGGGCGCGATCGCGATACTTTGCAGCAGGTGATTGCGAGTCTCAAAGCGAAAGACTTCGGAATCAATATGCAGTTCACGAATTATCGAAGCAACTAATAGAATGTTTTCGTTTAGACGCCGGACTTGTCCGGTCGCGCCATTGGCGGGAAAGTCCGTAATCTAAACGGATGAGGCACATGCAGACAGCAGGACAAACAGCATACGCCGAAGAAGTTGAGTTAACCGCCAGGCGCATCTTTGATTTGATCTCGCCGGAGTTGCAACTCGTCGAGGAAGAGTTTGAGCGACAGGCCCGTTCGAACATTCAGGTGATCGCCTACATCGGCGACTACTTGCGGCGTTCGGGTGGCAAACGCGTGCGGCCGGGCTTGACGATTCTGTCCAATTACGCAGTTGGCGGAGACGGCGCGAATTACAGCTCGATTCGCATGGCGACCGTCATGGAGTTTCTGCACACCGCGACGCTGGTCCATGACGACGTGATCGACAAAGCAGAGACGCGGCGCAATCGTCCTTCGATCAATTCAGAGTTTGGCAATCAAACCGCGGTGTTAATGGGCGACTGGCTTTACATGTCCGCGTTTGAAACCAGTTTGGCCGAACGCTCGCTGCCGATTCTCGACATACTCACGGCAGTGACGCGCAAGATGACTGAGGGTGAACTGCTGCAATTGACGCTGCTCGGTCGCACAGATATTTCCGAGGAGCAATACTTCGATGTGATCGCGCGCAAGACTGCGTACCTGTTCAGCGCTTGCTGCGAAATCGGCGCCTTACTGGGAGGCGCCAACCTGGAAACGCAGACTATGTTGCGTGATTACGGGATGAATCTCGGAGTCGCGTTCCAACTCGTCGATGACCTGCTTGATTTCACCGGCAGCGAAGATGTTTTGGGAAAGCCGGCGGGAGCAGATTTGATCGAAGGTAAAGTCTCGCTGCCCCTCATCTTTCTACTTCAGCGCGAGCCGGAGATGCGCCTGGCTATTCAGACTGTGATCAACGACGCGGACTATGAGCGCGTTTCACGAGGTCAGCTATTGGAAGCGCTCGAACGAACCGGCGCGTTGGGCCTGGCCTTTGAGCGGGCCACTGAATATGCGTCAGCCGCGCTTTCGGCGCTCGAGGGACTGAACCACTCAGCTTACGCACAGATACTGTCTTCACTGCCCACCTATATTGTTGAGCGCGATCGGTAACCTGGGTACGCACGCTTCCAGCGTGCCGTGAACAATCAAGCTTTCAAACGTGCGTTAACAAGCACGCTGGAAGCGTGCGTACCCAGGATTGCCAATCCGCAATCGGCAATCTAAAATCGGCAAGTCTCATGGCTAACGAAACGCTTATCGCCAGACTCGAACAGAACCTGCGCCAATCGCGCGCAGCCCGGACGCGTCTGGCAGCGCGTCTGGCCGAGTTGGAGTCGGAAGCCGATATCATTCGAGCGGAGTTGGCCGAGATGGATACGCTCGCGGGGCAAACTGAAGCCGCGATCTTCCGGTTGTTGTCTAACGTGATGAGCGGGCCGTCAACTCCAGTGGGCACTACTTCGGTGGGTGAATTGGAAATCGAACTTCAGCGCCGCCTCGCCCA
>QHXG01000190.1:0-302 GCA_003222845.1 Acidobacteriota bacterium
GGAAATCTTATCGGCACAAATGCGACGGGTACCGCCGCCTTGTCCAACAGCGGCGATGGAATAAGGATCGATCATGGCGAGCTTCTGGCTCAGATAATCGGTGGAAACGTGATCTCGGGCAATGGCCAGGTTGGAATTCAGATTGTCAACGGGTCACTTGCTGACGTACAGGGCAACTTCGTCGGCACTGATCGCACCGGAAACTTCGCCATTGCGAATCAGGTGGGAATCAAGAGCGAATCCTATATCAAGATCATTGGAAATGTCGTTTCAGGCAATAGCAGCGATGGGATTGAGCTGGG
>QHXG01000190.1:428-2744 GCA_003222845.1 Acidobacteriota bacterium
TCTAAAAATAAGTAGTAACACGATTGGAGGAACCGCCGATGCGGCCCGAAATATTATCTCGGGTAATGGTGGTGCTGGGATCGAGCTGACCAGCAGCAGTAATGCGACGCTAGTCCAGGGAAATTTCATCGGCACGAACGCCAGTGGCGCGGCCAAAATTCCTAACGCGTCCGGCGTAGTGCTCAATGGATCGGCGAACAACACAATCGGCGGAACAACTGCTGCCGAGAGGAACCTCATTTCTGGAAACGTTCGTACGGGAGTTCAGATTCTCAACGCCGGCGCCACCGACAACCTGGTGCAGGGAAATTTTATTGGCACGGACGTTACCGGCACTAAGGCCCTTGCCAATGGTGAAGGCGCGAATGGCGACGGTACCGCCGGGTACGGTATTGAAGTGGGCCAGATCGGAACCGGCCCAGCGAACATCACAATCGGCGGCACAGCCCAAGGCGCCGGCAACCTTATTTCCGGAAATTCTTATGTTGGCGTGTCGCTCTTCGGTACTCTCAATGGAGTGAATCTTCAGGGCAACCTAATCGGGACGGACGTTACTGGACGTGTTGCACTTCACACACACTTTATCGGCTTACTCATTGGCACAACTTCTCCGGGGAGCAGTGACGATCGGCGCTACGGCAGTTTCGGCTCGCAATATTATTTCGGGTAATGAATTAGGGATAAGTCTCGGCGGTCTCAGCACGCGCTTCACTATCCAGGGCAACTATATCGGAACCGACATCACCGGCAATGTAGCGCTAGCAAATACTTTTGGCGGAATCGTCTTGGGTACAAACGACGCGACAATTGGAGGTAACGTGATTTCAGGCAATGATCTCTTTGGCATTCAGTTTGGCGATCCGAGTCTGTTTGGCACCACTTTTAGGGGCAATTTGATTCAGGGTAACTTTATCGGCACCAAGGCTGATGGAGTATCAGCGTTAGGCAATCGTGGTTATGGTATCGATCTTCTCGACGGCGCAAGCAACAGCGTCGGAGGAACAACTGCCGGTGCCGGGAATACAATTGCCTTTAATACTCAAGCCGCAGTGACGGGAGGTGAGACGGGAAATGCCATTCTCGGTAATTCGATCTTTTCGAATGGCGGTTTGGGGATCGATCTGGGGGGGGTGATTGCAAATGACGATTGCGACGGCGATAGGGGATCAAACAACAAGCAAAACTTCCCGGTAATTACCTCAGTGCTTGCGAATTCAACCACCACTTCGATCCAAGGGACTTTGAACAGCACCGCGAACACGCAATTCAGAATCGAGTTCTTTGCAAATTCCGCTTGCGATCCATCAGGAAATGGGGAGGGTCAAACTTTCCTCGGCTTCACGAATGCAACAACTGACGCCTCTTGCAATGCCAGTTTCAGTTTTGCCGTTCCGAATGCATCGGTGACCGGGCCGATGATCACCGCTACCGCCACGGATCCAAACAACAACACTTCAGAGTTTTCGGCCTGTGCGAGTCTCGCGGACCTTTCGGCGACAATGCAATTCAGTGCTGCATCGTACACGGTTGGCGAAGGCGATAAGCGCGTCGACGTGACCATCACCCGCAGTCCGAACAGTAACGCTGCGGCCAGCGTCAGCTTTGCCACCAGTGATCTGGCCGGACTGCAGAGTTGCAATACGGTTAACGGCGTCGCTTCTTCACGCTGCGATTACGAAGCCAGATTTGCGACGGTGAGATTTGCGCCGGGCGAGACTTCCAAGACGGTCTCGATATTCATCATCGATGACTCCTATCTGGAAGGCCCGGAGACTTTTACGGTTAATCTCGGCAATCCGCTTGGCGCCACCCTGGGCACACCAACGATCGCAACTGTGGCCATCACGGACAACGATCTCTCGAATGGACCTAGCCTTATAGCTGCGCCGGGTGTCTTCGTGCGCGCGCACTATCTGGATTTTATAAATCGTGAACCGGATCAAAGCGGACTCGACTTTTGGACCAAAGAGATCACTTCGTGTGGCAGCGATCAGGCATGCGTTCAACTGAGGCGGATCAATCTCTCGGCCGCCTTCTATCTTTCAATAGAATTCCAGCAGACTGGTTATTTGGTCGAGCGTATTTACAAAACGGCATTCGGCGAAGCGTCCGGCGTGTCAACGTCGGGGAGCACACATGTATTGATAGTGCCTTTCGTGCGTTTGAATGATTTCCTGCTCGACACTCAGCAGATTGGGGCAGGCATAATTATCGGTCAGACCGGTTGGGAGACCGCGCTGGAAAACAATAAACGAGCGTTTACTTTAGACTTCGTGCAACGCCCGAGCTTCCAAACCAGGTTTCCCACTTCAATCA
>QHXG01000190.1:2834-13416 GCA_003222845.1 Acidobacteriota bacterium
GTTTAACTCAGCGGCGAACACCAGCGACATCTCGGCGCGCGCGCGCGCACTGCGCGACGTAGCCGAGAACTCGATTCTAAATAGCCAGGAGTTCAATCGCGCCTTTGTGCTGATGCAGTACTTTGGGTATCTGCGCCGCAACCCGAACGATAATCCTGATTCGGACTATACAGGCTACGACTTCTGGCTAACGAAGCTGAATCAATTCAATGGTGATTTTCAAAAGGCAGAAATGGTCAAGGCGTTCATTACTTCCGCCGAATACCGCAGCCGTTTTGGCCAGCCGTGATGTAAAATGTAGTGAGGCGACCCACCAGAGAGGAAGTTGTAAATGTTTGATATTCGCTTTAATTCAATCCACCTCAAGGCTGCTTGTTTTCTTTTGTCCATTTGTTTCGCGGTAGCCGTAGTGGCAACTGTTACCACGCGGAAGGTCGAAGCGATCAGACCTAATTCGGTTAACTCCACACCGCAAAAATCCTCGACGACCCCGCAGACGAAGGGCAAGGTGAATGGGAAGATAGTTTTCATTAGTGACCGCCAGGACCCAGGGCTCAAGGTTTGGACCATGAGTGCTGATGGCAGCAATCCTACCCAATTGACCGACGAGAGAGTGCGTGATCCGTCAATTCCGTCTTATGTTCATTTTTACGATGAATTTCCAAAGTTCTCGCCAGACGGTACGAAGATCGCCTTTCGAAGTATTGGCAGAAGCAATTCTGGCTCACACTCGATTTTCGTGATGAACGCCGACGGCAGCGATTTGCATCAGATCCTGATCGATTCTTCAATACTGAGCGGAGAATTAGGATCGTTTGAGTGGTCGCCTGATGGAACGAAGTTTTTGTTCGACTCAGGAGTCTATGGCGTGTTGTTTGACGCTTCGCACTCTTCGGACGCGGTGCGGACTTCCGGGTATAGGGCGAATATTTTCGTCTCCGACATCGACGGCAAAAACGTCGTCCGATTGACCAACGATACTGAGGTTCTGAATAACCTCGCTACTTGGTCGCCGGACGGAAAATCTATCGCCTTTGCAAGCGATCGCGAAGGCGCCGAAAAGATTTACGTCATGAATGCGGACGGCAGCAATCAACACTCCGTCGCCGCGGGCGGTTACTTTTCTTCCCCATCATGGTCGCCGGATGGATCGAAAATACTGTTTGTGGGGCCAGAGCAATACGACGGGTGCTCGCCGTATCAGTATATTTGCAGCCAGCTTTATACCGTCAGCGCTGATGGCAGCCAATTAAAGCAATTGACAAATTACGTCTCTGGTTATGCAAATCCAAGGTATTCGCCGGACGGCATGAAGATCTTATTTGAGCGACGGTCCTTTCACTATACCTACGATCGCACGGTCATCTTTGTAATGGATGCCGATGGAGGTAATCAAATCGATTTTTCCAATCGGGAACTCGGATCATCGTTGCTTGATGCTGAACCGGACTGGCAACCGCTTTCCGGACCTCCGAACGATCCCCCACCGAGCGTATTGGGATTCAAAGACGGACTTTATCTGGCATCTTGCTTTGACACTGAAATCTCAGTGAACCGTAGCGGCAACTTAAACCAGACTGTTTCGTGCGCTTATCAAATTCTAGCGACTGCACCTGTCCCACTAAGTTTTGGTCCAGGGGAAACTTCAAAGGTGATTCGCGTATATGGGACTTGTGACGTTTCCTGGGATACAAAAGTCAGCCTTCTCAACAATTCAGGCAATGCAACGTTTCTGGGCGGAGTAAAGGACACAATCGTAGTCTTTGGACGTAGCAATCCAATTGACAACCCGGCGTTCTTTGTCAGACAGCAGTACCGCGACTTCCTGGGCCGCGAACCCGATTCCTGGGGTTGGGACTTCTGGACCAACAACATGGAAACGCCCTGCACCGGTGACCCGAAGCGTCCCGCCTGTGCTTCTAAACGCACTGACACATCGGCCGCGTTTTTTCTCTCGGTTGAATTTCAGCAAACCGGTTATTTGATTTACAGAATTTACAAAGCGGCCTATAGCAATCTTCCCACAGCGCCGGTCCCCATCAAACTCAGCGATTTCCTAAGCGACACACAGCAGGTTGGTCATGGCGTTGTCGTGGGACAAGCAGGTTGGGAGCAGGCTCTCGAAGCCAATAAGCAGGCTTTCTTTTCCGAGTTTGTGCAGCGTTCGCGGTTCGCGCTTACCTATCCCACATGGATGACGCCGGTGCAGTTTGTCGATGGGCTATTTTCGAATGCCGGTGTGATTCCTTCGGTGTCGGAGCGAGAGTCGGCAATTGGCGAATTCAACGGCGCGACCGGATCAGCGGATAATGCGGCGCGCGCTCGCGCGTTGCGCCGAGTGGCCGAGAACGCGACGCTTCAGCAGCAGGAGTTCAATCGCGCGTTTGTGCTGATGCAGTACTTTGGATATTTGCGTCGCGATCCGAACTCGGGACCTGACGCGAATTTTGATGGCTATAATTTCTGGCTGAACAAGCTCAACCAATTCAATGGTGATTACAATAGGGCCGAGATGGTCAAGGCCTTTATTAGTTCGGGTGAATACCGCAGTCGGTTTGGGCCGTGATCATTTTCCATTTGTCATTTTCAAACCCACTCTGACCCTTCAGTTTAGGACGGGGGACTTGTCTCCCAACACGCACAGCGGACAAGTCCGCTATCTAAACGGACATCTAAGCCAATGTCTAAACGGACCTTGCCAAATGGCAAATGAAAAATGTCAAATGACAAATGGAAAATGGTTCTTTTAACTCGCGCCGAACCTCTGTCTGTACTCCGACGACGTGATGAATGCCTTCACCATTTCCGCATTGGTGAAGTTTCCGCCAAAGCTATTCAACTTATTCAACCAGAAGTTGAATCCCGCGACATCCGCATCACGACGCAGATAACCGAAGTACTGCATCGTGACGAAGGCTCGGTTGAATTCGAAATTCGTCGCATCGACTGACTCCGCGATCCTGCGGAGCACAGTCGCGCGAGTCTCCGTGGCAGCATTGAGCCCATTGAGGAGCGAGTCGCGGAACACCTGGGTCGCCGGGAAGTTGCCGCGGATTTCACCGCCGCCGAATTGCGTGGTGTGGAAATTAATATAAGCGTGACCGGCTCGGATATTCGGCAACTGCGCGGCCAGCGTCGTGTTGTTGCCTTCGGGCGCGTCCCACTTTCCGCTGAATGTGCCGCCCACGCCACCGGCAGTTGGGGTCATGACGAAGTCGTTTGGATTGTTGTCATTGAACGGACTGCCAAAGAAACCCCAGACGACACCCGCATTGACCCCTGGCGTGGCGCTGGGACTGGCGTGAATGTGTGCCAAAGCAAGATTGTCATTCGTGTCGCTGGTCTGCGACCCGGTGACATCGATGTTATTGATCGTCGCAGTAAACGTCATAGCCGTTTCCGCGGCGTTGATTTGGAACCGCGCCGTACCGAATGAACGTGGCCGCGAACCACCTCCCGCAGCCGTCGGGTTCGTAGGCGGAACTTCCTGCGAGTTCGTTATGTTGACTGTGAAGTCGCTGGGCGACAATCCAATGTTCGCCAGCAGCGCATCGACATATTGGGCGTTTGTCAGAGAAGCGTACTTGTCCCTGAAGTCAGGGCGATTGATGAAATCATTGAAGTAGGCCTGCTTGTTGGCATCGAGTTGCGAATCAAAGTTCGGCTGTCCGAAGACGAGATCTTTCTGCAACGCCTGATCGCCGCGCTCGAATTCACCGTAGAGAGCCGGAGCCGGGCCGCCAAAAGCGGAAGGGCCAAAGGCTGCTTTATTCGCCAGTAAGACGACCATCCCAGTACTTTGAAACTCGCTGGAAAGGAAGAAGGCAGCGCTGGTATTTATGCGCTTCTGCGCAATACAAGTCGCGTCCGATCCACACGAGGTGATTTGATTTGTCCAGAAGGTGACGCCCGATGCATCCGGCTCGCGATTGAGGAAGTCCAGATACTGCTCGCGCACAAAGAAAGCCGGATCATCAATTGGGTTCGTGGCCGAGGGTACAGAATCATTATCGGTAATCTTGATTTTGGCGATACTGGGACTGCCTAATCCCGCACCCGCGCCAGTCGGATTCGAGAGCGCCAGATCGATCTCCTCGGTGCCTTCAACAAACTTGTCATCGAGAATCAGGATCCGAAAAGTTTTGCTGGTCTCGCCCGGATTGAACGTCAGCTTGCCGAGTGCGATTTCATAATCGCTTTTCTGCGAAGCGTGACCCGGTTGTGATTCATCGAAGGTGTCAAAGTTAATCGTAGCTGAACCTGAAACATCGCCCGCGCGCGTGACGGTGACATCGATGTGGCCGCTGCCTTCGCCGATGACAAACTCATCAGTGGCGAATTGCACGAGCGAGGTTGCCGTGGCCGTTGTCGGCTTCAAAGAACCAAGCAGCCCGTGCTCTTCTTCAGCAGTACCAGCCGAGAAATAGAGCGTGTTTGGATCGCCGCCACTGCCGCCGTTACCAAATACAAGCGCCCACAATTCGTCATTCACGATGTTGTTGCCGGCCTCATTCTTGAGCGTACCAAGAAACGCTCCGGTAAAAGGGGCGTAGGCATTAATGACTCCGTTGTCGGAAAAGTTGCCGATGAGCAGCGCGCCACCGAAGAGTCCAAAACTGGCCGGCGCAACTGTCAAACCCCACGGCGAGTCGAGCGCTCCGCCGCTATTAATAGCGAACGCCACATCGCGCACGCCGTCAGTATTGAACTTGCGGACAAACCCAAGTCCGGCACCGTTTAGATTTTTTCCATCCGGCCCGACTTTCGCATAAGTCACATAGAGCGAGCCGCCGAGGTTCTGAATATTAAAGGGGCGATAGTCAGACGTGACGGTAGGATCCAGAAAACCGCCAGCCACCGTCGTCGCGGTGAATGTGCCATCAAAGACTTCAATACTTCCCGCCAGCGCGGGCGCCGCGAAATTGGCGGCATAAAGACGATTGCCGCCGGCATTGCTGCCGATTGCCAAACCTGTATATACGTGGCCGGGATTGCTCTTCACGATCTGCGTGGTTGTGCCTGAGGCGGTTTGCCACGCGATGATGTTTCCGGTAATCGAATCGAAAATGAAGCGGGCTGGCCCAGCGCTGCCACCTGGCGGAGTGAAGGCGAAATCACTCGTGGTGTTAGCAACCACCCCGGTAGGCAATCCGCCGCCGATGGTAATCGTCTGTGGGCTCGGATTCAGCGCAAACGGACTGCCCGACACGTCGCCCCGAAATAACTGCGTCGTGCTCGTGCCGTTGTTTGACACCCAGAAGGGACTAGTGGCCGTGAGTGTAACGCCCCATGGATTAACCAGGAACGGATCCTGAATGGCGCCGAAGCCGGGAATATCTGAAACAAGATTCGTTTGCCGATAAGCTTGGCCAGGCAGAATCACCGGAATGTCCGGCGTTATGACGGTACTTTGTTGGGCCGCAGCCGGCGCCTTGAATCGGGTCGGCAAGAAGACAACTACCAGCAGGGCGCTAAGAGCGAGGACAATAAGGCACACACGAAAGGTAACTCGGCGAGCTTTGATCATTTTATTCCTCCTGATGTTTTCGCGAATGGTCTCAGAGTAAATAGATCTAAGACAGACTCCTGTCTTAGTCAGATTAAGAAGCGTTCTACCTGGGGGACTGAACTCTGTGTTCGACGAGTCCAAGCTGTCAAGCAAATTGGTAGTGTCCTAATTTGAAGCTGGACTCAGGCTCTCGGACGCTATTCGTCAAAGTTTCAAACAATCTGCTGGTATTCATAGAAATAAACTTACCCGTCTCTTGCCGCTACAATCCAGGAATTTGGATCGAATTCAATTTTCTTATATAGCTCGCCGACCGGACAACGGCGGCGAAAACAGCCAAACCGCCAGTAACCAGCGAAATGACAACGAAATGTTCAGGATGTCCCTATTGCAATTATGCGCTAGGCAAACTGTATTCCAACGTCCCAGCCAGCGTGGATACTGCGAGCGAATTCTAATAAACCGACGATTTTGAGAATGTAACCCTCTTGTGAAAAGCGCATCTTGAAAGACGCATCGAAATTTCGGGTTTCGCTTCCTCACTCCGACGAATCGTTCGACAATTTTTCTAACTTGTGTGTGGGTTTCGCTGTTCGATTAGCATCTTCCAAATAGAAGGTGACACAGAAAAACGTGTCCGCTCGCACTTTTGACTTTGTATGGGAGGGCTTGTCGGTGAAGAAAATGCGTTCAGGCGATCGTCCGCATGTTTTGATCGATTCGAGGAGTCTGATCAATGTTGTTCGCCGCGTCATCGCTTTGTCAGTTGCGACGGCACTAATCAACGTTACGATGATAGCTGCTGCGGTCTTACCCCGTTCTGAGTCGTCGATGGGAAGCATCAACATCGTCGGGGTGGTAAGGATCAATGGGCAAAACGCCATGTCCGGTCAGACAGTCTTCTCAAATAGCAGCGTATTGACGGCGGCGAATTCTGAGTCGTTAATCGAATATGGAAATTTGGCCCGGCTGAAACTTGAAGCTGAATCCGATTTGACTGTCGATGCTTCCAAGCAAAGCATTGCTGGTTCGCTGCGGAAAGGACGAATGCTGGGCTCTGTGCCTGCTGGCGTGTCGCTTGATTTCCAAACCGCGGACTTCTCGATCGCCACGGATGCTAGTGAACGGGTCGTCTTCACCATTAAAACTCAAGAGTGTGAAGGCACTAATCTTTCTGTAAGGGAAGGAACCGTAAATGTACGAGCCGCTGACACAGTGCACATCGTGAAAGCTGGAGAAAACTTTTCGACGTTTGTCGACAAATCGGCAACTGAGGGCGCGCAGAACAATTTCAGTCATCGGAAGCGGGTAGGGCTCATTATCGGCATCGGAGCCGCGATAGGTGTAGTGCTTGCCGTGGTTCTCGGTAAGGGAAACCAACAGACCGCCGGTGGAGGTTGCGTGGTCGCTCCCAGTGGTTCGGGAGGATCGGGTCAGTGCTCATAGGGTCAGAACCGGGAGCGGTAGCGACCGGATCAGAGAAGCAACTTGGGAAAGCGTAAAGTACAGTTCGTGTCGTCTTGTCAAAGACACGTGATGGTTCGGGTCGCTACCGCTTCCGGTTCTGACACTTACGCTCTTCATGGCAACGTAAATCAGAAAAGCAGCTTTAGCGCCAATTGAACCGATCGCGGACCGCCGATTTGATAGATGGGACTCAGACCGCCATTGATTCCGCCCGAGCCTAAGCTCCGCGCCAAGGTCTGGGTTGACTGGCCGAAGAAGTTGCCGGTGAGAATGTTGTTTGGGTTGCCGAAATTCGGATGATTGAAGACGTTGAAGACTTCTGCTCGCAACTGTAATTTGATGTGCTCACCCCAGTCGAACTGCCGGCGCAGCGCCAGGTCCAATTGCGACACGCCAAAACCTCTGAGCGCGTTGTAACCCAGCGTGCCTTGTCTGACCTGCGCCGGCACCACGAACGCTGCCCGATTGAATCGCCTTCCGCCGGCCACTGTCGGATCGCTCAAGTAAAGCGGAACGCCGGGAACCAGGTCGGGACGTTGGAGTTCGAGGACGAGATCTTGTCCCACCACCTCCGATCTGACGACGACATTCACGGGCGTGGCGGTGCGAGCCCGAAAGACAGCATCAACAGACCAATCGCGCAGCGCTTCGTTAACCAAGGAATTACCCTGCGGCGCGGGCAAGTTGTAAGAAGCTGCGGCGGTCACCGAGTGGCGCACATCGAAATCAGACGGGCCACGACCCAGGGTAGGCAAGAACACGTTGGGCACAATCGAACCGACTCCGAGCCCTCCCTGAGTTATCCGCAGGCGAGCAAACGAATCGCTGGAAGCATTATCAATCGCGGACGACCAGGTGTAATTAGCAACAGCTTGCAGACCGTGCGAAAGGCGTCGAGCGAATTGAATCTGCATCGCGCGGTAACTTGATTCAGCGGCGTTGCTGGTCAGGCGAATAATACTGAAGTTCGGATTGGGATTAAGCAGCACGTCCTCACGTAATAACTGCCGACCGGCCGCTGCCAAGTACGCAAGCGACAAGACCTGGTTCGAGCCGAGCGACTTTTCGAGCCCGACATTCCATTGGATCACCCGCGGCAATTTCAGTTTCGGATCGAATGCGACGATCGTTCCATAAGGCGGCGTCAGAGTGAGCGGTGGGGCTAAGTTCTGATCCGGCGTGAGCGGATAGGCAACCCTGTCGAATCGCTTAGCGGCAACGAAAGGAAACACGTTACCGAAGCCCTGCGCCGCCTGGCCGTTTCCGAGATCGTAGAAGATGCCCAAGCCCGCACGCAGCATAAGTTGTCGTGCCGGATCTTTGGAGAGTTGGTAGGCAAAGCCTCCCCTTGGGGCGAAGTTATTATAGGTCGTGGCATAGAGCGGCGTTCCGCGCGGCGCCAGACTGATCGAAGCCAGACTATCGAGATGCTGCACCGTAAAAGCTTCGTTACCGTGCGACTCAGTGGGCGCCGGGTTCAATTCCCAACGTAATCCATAAGTCACCGTTAGACGATTTGTGATCCTCGCCGTATCTTGCACGTACGCGGAAAAATTGGTGAACACCGGAAAGCGCGGATCGCCGCCGGCATAGACCTGGACCGATTCCGCCAGCCCGGACAACGCCGTGCCCGGCGGTTGTGGCGCGCCAGTGCTTACACCTAAGGTATTGCTGACACCCGCATAGATAATCGACTGGTTGTAATTCAAAGAATCATAAACCGGAAAAAGTCTTCGGTAATCTGCGCCGAACTTAAGTTGATGCGCGCCGCGGCCGATCGAAAAGTTGTCAACTATATTGAGTTGCCTTTGCCGATTATCGGCATTTCTTCCGACTACCAGACTAGTATTTATTCCACCGCGAAGGATCAATTGAAAGCCGCCATCCGCAAACGCCGGAAAAAGAAGCGAAGGCGAAAGCGTTGAGGCACCGCCAAAATCATCGAGCGAAAAGGCTGTGGCCCCTTTCACCCGGCTCCAATTGAGGCGCAGATCGTTAACCGCCCGGGGACTGAATGAAATGGTTGCTCCCAAGGTCGCCGTGTCGGTATCTAACTCTGCCCGACTCAGATTGTTTAGACTTTGCGCCAGCATGGGATTGACTGCCGGTTGAGAGCTAAAACCCGGAACGATCGTGCTTCCTCGCTGAACAGTTACTGAGTTGGCGCGGTTATAGCGGCCGAACAAAACCATCTTGCTACTCACCACTTGATCGAGGCGAAGGCTCACGGCCTTCATGCTCGAAGGATCCGAATAGCTGGCGCTGAATTCCGCCAGGCCATTGTGCGTCTCCGGTCCATTGGGAATTGGGAACGCCTGCAAGAACGGTTTTGTGCCGGACGGAGCGTTTGCGCGCGAAGGGAGCGACGGAACTTCAGTCGTGGCGATCTGTGGCTGACGAAGGCGCAACCCTTCGTAAGAAAAGAAATAAAAGCTATGGTCCTTTATCAACGGACCGCCGGCCACGCCGCCAAAATCATTCTGCCGAATCGCCGGCCGTCTCAGGCCCTTGCTATTTGCAAACCAGTCACTGGCATCGAGCGCGTCGTTGCGAAAGTAGTCGAACGCACTCCCATGAAAGTTGTTGCCGCCGGAACGCGAAATGATTGAAATCTGCGCCCCCGGCGTGCGGCCAAACTCGGGAGCGTAGTTTGAAGTGAGGATGCGAAATTCCTCCAGGGCATCGATCGACACCAGGTTACTGGTGCTGCCCAGAGCGGTGAGCGCCGGCAATGAGCCCGCAGCAGATTGCCCCGGAGCAGCGCCGGCGCTCACGCCAATATTCGCGCTGACGCCATCCACCATAAAGTAATTGGCGTTGGCACGCTGGCCATTCACGCTGAATTGTCCCTGCTCGTTGAAGGTCGCCCTGGTTAGGACGATGCCCGGCGTCAACTCAAAAAGGGACTGAAAACTTCTTCCATTAAGCGGTAGGTTCTCGACGAAATGACGATCAATGACTGTGCCGTTGGCGGCGGACTGCTGCACGCTGGCAGGATCTTCGATGATCGTCACCGACGCGCCAATCTCGCCGACTTTCAGTTTGATTCTGAGCGAAAGTAGGTCGCCAGTATTGAGCACGACATTTCTGATCTCGACCGGCGTGAATCCATCGCGTTGGGCCGTCACGTTGTAGCGGCCGGGAGGAAGCAGCGGAATTACATAAGAGCCACGGTCATCGGTCGCCGCATGTCTGTGCAATGCGGTGCTGAGATTGAAGACCGTGATGTTGACCGATGGGATAACCGCGCCCGCTTCGTCAGACACGGTGCCGCTTAGCGTCGCTGAAGCCGACTGGGCGTAAGAAATTCGCGTGTACAAACCTGCAGCTGATGCTAGGATTAGGCCCACGGCAACAATCGATAATATGACACGACCGATCTCCACAGAGCGAGTTTGGGCATTCTTTTCGCCGCGTAGCGGCACCATGAGTCTAGCCCGGTCTTTGAAGGCCGGGTAAGGTTGGAAGGCAATCACATCCGTCGCTTTAGCGACGACTGAATCAACCCCGAAAGTATCTTTCATCTTCACTCTCGACTCAGAACCTAAGGCCAGAGCCGATGCGGCCCTGGAAGTTGTGCGTAGTTTCCGAAGGGACATCAACCAG
>QHXG01000697.1 GCA_003222845.1 Acidobacteriota bacterium
TGATTGAGCGCGCCCGCGGCGCAAGCCTCCTGTTCAAAGCGATGCAGCCGATCGGCATCGGCAGAGAAAATCGACGGCAGAACCTTGACCGCAACATCGCGGCCCAATCTGGTATCGCGCGCGCGATACACCTCACCCATCCCGCCCGCACCAAGTGGAGCGACTATTTCGTAAGGGCCAAGTTTCGTGCTGGGCGAAAGTGTCATCGCTTCAAGTCCGCTGTCCAATTCATCACGACGGTCACCGGCGACCGAGCGTTCTGTTCGACGAGTGTGCTTACGAGAAAGCGCTGGCCGTCGGCGGTGACATCGTAGTCAGAGAAGCCGTTGGTTGAGATGATGCGAAGATCGAAGAGGGCCTTCGGGATGCCGGCCTCAAACGTGCCGGAACTTCCGTTGACTTCGACCGCCATCAATTTCTTATCCGGGGACAGGTAGAACAGTTCCTTGCCATCGCGCCGCCAATGGGGCTGCGCTCCGCCGCCGTTTGAGATCTGCCATTTGCCCCCCGCGGCCGGAAAGCTACGCACATAGACCTCCCTTTTCCCCGACTCGTTCGAGACATAGGTGATCCATCGTCCATCGGGCGAGAAGCGGCCATGTAAATCCGCAAAATCTGTTTGCAGGAAAAGCTCGGGCTTGCGCTCTTCAAAAAGCGGCAACACCCACAAGTCGAAGTCTTTTTCCGAGAAGTCTTGATAAACGATGTAACGCCCATCCGGTGACCAATCGGTGGGGAGTTTCGCGTGGTCCGACTTGAGAAGAAGTTCGTCGTTGCCCGCGCCGCTCGAAAGCTTTTGGTAAAGGTTTGCCGTGCCCTCTCTGTTTGAAGAGAAGACGATGCGGCTGCCGTCAGGCGACCAGGTCGGATAGACATCGTTTGCCGGATCGAACGTCAAGCGCGTGGGGGTGCCGCGAGTGAGTTCGATCAGCCAGATGTCGTGTGTTCCCTTCTCGTCATCAACGCGTTGCAGGGCAACACGTTTCTGGTCGGGCGAAAGCCGAATGACCGCAAAAGTTCCAGCCGGCCCGACAGTCGCGAGTTGTCTGCCCGCTCTATCAAACCAGACAAGCTGTGAGTCTTCCCTGGACTGACTGCGATAGACGAGCACGCCTGTCTCTGAAACGGAAAAGAGAGCGCGCGCGGTGGCCAGATAGCGCCCGATCCGTTCGGCGACGGGAACCGCCTCGCCTGTGAGTTGAAGCTTATCGACATCAAAGCCTTGCGCCATCAATGTCTGCTGGCGCGCGAAGAGCAGATAGCCTGGCGGCGCGTAGGCCATGCTCGAATCGGCGTTCAGCAGAAACTTCGTCGCCTTCGAGTCTAGTGAGCCGACGAAAATCGCGCTCTTGTCCACTTGTGAACTGCGAGCCAGGTATAGGAAGTGGCGACCGTCGGGTAAAAAATAAGGCCAGACATGAACAATTTCGTTACGAGATTTATCGAAAGTCGTCACCCGCATCGGTGTCCCGCCGGTGGCCGGAATGCTATAGAGGCCGTCTGCAAGGCGCACAAAGACGATGACTCCGTCGCGGTTCCATGTGCCTCCAGCAGAAATCCCCGCATCACACAGCGTTTGCGCAGGCCCGCCTGAGACATCAATCCTCTTGAGCATGCCGCCGGCGACAAAACCTATCGAGCGACTGTCGGGCGACCAGAACGGCTGGCCACCCAGTTCCGTTCCGGCGAGAGGATGCGCGTCCAGTGAATCGAGCTGTCGAATCCACATACTCTCCTTCCCTGAAGCATCTCTGACCCCGAAGACAATCAGGCGACCGTCGGGCGAAATAACCGGATCGCCAACGTAGTCCGCCTTTTCCGGCGGCGGGATGAGAAAGCGCGCGGCGGCAGGCGCTTGCGTCGATGGGCGACGGAAATAGAGCAAGACAAACGGCAGTGCGACGAGAAACGCCAACGCAAATATCCCCGCGACGATCCACGGCGAGAATTTTCTAATCCGCTCTCGAGATGATAGTGAAGCCATCGCCGTCATCGTCTGGCTGGAAACAGGCGACGCGCCAGAGATTGCCTCGAGCGCGAATGCCAGATCGCTGGCCGAATGAAAACGCGCTTCGGGATTCTTCTCGAGACAGTGATTCACCAACCGTTCAAGCGCGGGAGAGATGTTCTGGTTCGTGTCCGACAGATCGGGCGGATCTTCTTTCAGAATCGCGCTCATGGTGTCGGCAGCCGACTCGCCGTGAAACGCACGACGGCCGGAGAGCATTTCATAGAGAATTGCACCGAACGAGAAAATGT
>QHXG01000191.1 GCA_003222845.1 Acidobacteriota bacterium
TCGACGCAAGCGCTTTGCCGATCATCGTGCCGGGACGGTGGATTTGAACGCCGCCGGGTTTGACTGGCTCGGGCTTCATTGCGGGCACACGCCCGACTTCCTTTGTATTAGTCGGCGATCCTCTGCTGCGACTCGCGGATGGTCGGGCCTCCTTCAGCGAAGCGTCAACAAAACTCTTTCAAGCAGGGGATCGAAAAGCTAACGTGTGCGGGAGACCGCAGAGGCTCAGGGGAGTTAGCTGTTAATTAAGAAATGCGCGAACCGTATATACCGATATCATCGTTAAGTCAAGAACTTTCTGGTCAGAATCTTTTCGCGCAGAACTTTTTCGCGATTTATCTTTTGGGAGTCTTTACCATTCCAACATTGACATTTTGATAGGAGTCTGTCGGGAAAACTGCAGCGGCGAAATGTTTATACTCGCTCGCACACCCAATTTGAAATCCAAAGAGCGCTTCTCGTCTATAAACATTTCGTGCCTACCGGCACTTTTCCCGACAGACTCCTAACGCACATCCTTCAGGCGCAGCGCGATTAGTGTGGCCGAAAGTAATGCCAAGAGCATCCCGAATAGGACGGCTGAATCGAGCGCGAGTCCACCCCAGGGATGCTTGAAGGTCACGTAGCCGCTCAAGTTGTCATTGATTTCCTGAGGCGAAGGTATGGAAGGTGCTGGGCCAATAACGTTCTCGGGCGACTTTGCGGCGGAGGCGGAGGTCGGATTATTAGCGGACCTCAATGATTCCGGCACTCGGCGATTTTGCTGCGTGAGGGTTTCAGTCACTCGGTTGCTGTAGTCGTCAAGTTGATTGCGGGCGTTCCTGACATTCTCGTTATTCAAGGCTTTGGTGTGTTGGTAGAGACCGCGCCCTTGGTTGGGTCCGTTCGTGTCCGAACCCTCCGCCTTCAAGGTATCGAGCGATGAAAGGCGTTTAATTTCATCGAAGGACCAGGCCAGTTTCTGCTCGCTGCGAATTTCCGTCAGGAACTATGCTCATGAAGCATCTCTTACTGGAGGAGTTTCAGAAGCTCTCTTTCTGCCGGATGAAGCTTCGTGCCGCGATAAGCCATGAATTGTTCCGGCGTCGTGAAATAGTGTTTCATCGTCTTGCCTTTTTCGAAGCTATCGATGACTTCAGGACAAATGTATGAGCTGCGGCAGACCGACGCGGTGTTTCCCAAAGTCTCCGCCGTCGTCTTGATTGCCGCCACAATCTTTCGCTTTCGGGACGAAGACTTTTCAGATGCCTCGGTACCGGCATTTGCCAACGCGCAAGCACACACTAGAGTCCCTGCCCAGGTGCGAAAATCTTTCGCGCTGAACGACTCGCCCATCACTTCCTTTATGTACTCGTTGATGTGTCTCCGCTTGATGTCTACAAACTCTCCGTCTTCCGTTTGATACTTGAACACTTCTGTCTTGCGGCACTTGAGCAGGGTTTTGAGGACTCTGGCAACCTGGCGATCCGGCAACTCTCGATATTGGCGCACGCCTGACTTCCCGGGAAAATCGAACCGTACTAAATCGCCTTGTACGGTCACGTGGTTTGGTTTGAGCGTCGCTATCCCATAGCTGCCGTTTTCACTGGCGTAGATCTCACTACCGGGACGCAAAAAGCAAGTTGAAAGCACCCTCAGGATACAGGCCAAGACTCGTTCCCGGCCGACGCCCGGTTGTCTCAAGTGCCGAGCGACAGTCTTACGCATTGCGGGAAGATCCCCTATGAAATGGACCAGCCGCCGATATTTTCTGCGTTGCTGGGACTTGTTGTGATTTTCATGGTAGAGATATTGCCAGCGGCCGGCGTTATCGCGCCCGACAACCTGCAACTTGCCTTTGGGCGATGGGTTGATCGCAACCTCAATCCACGCCGGAGGCACTCTAAGCTTTTGTATTCGAGCGATATCGGAGGCCGAGACTCTGGTCCCATCGGCGCGCTTGTACGTAAATCCTCGCTGCGCAGTGCCAATTCGGATGATTCCAGTCTTTTGTAAGCGTTCGATTCCTGTCATTTGGCCTCTCGATTACTACAACAAGATCAAGCTACGCAAAGTAGTCTAGCGTCAACTTGCCAACGATTTCCAACTGCCGTCAAGAGGCGTCCTTGATGTGGGTGTAATTAATTAGAAGTGAGAGTTTTGAAGTACTGAAAGCTTGAAGATCAGAACAGAGGAGGTGAGAGCGAAGCCGAAAAGAAGCATGGGATGCAATAAGAAGAAGGAGACCGTTGACTAAGGTGACCGAATCTTCGGCCTTCCTATTCGGTCTACACATTCCCGGCCAGGTCGTTAAATTGTCGCCGCGGCTAGTCGTTTATTACTTATATCTATAGGTAATCCGACCGCGCGAAAGATCGTACGGAGACATTTCGACGCTGACTCGGTCGCCGACTAAGATGCGTATCCGATGCTTGCGCATCTTGCCGGAAATAGCCGCGAGTACGACGTGCGCGCTGTTATCCAATTGCACTTTGAAAAATGCGTTGGGCTGCTTATCGATAATCGTGCCCTCCGCCGGAACCAAATCTTCTCTTGCCAATGGGTTTCTCCGTTAAGTTATTTATTCCTGATAGTGTTCGACCATGCTTCTTTGTAAGGCGGCGGGGAGCGCCTTCCAATTCGTGGTACAAAGTACTTTTGGCGTGACGTCGCTTAAGCGCATGCGTGCGACCCGCCACTGCGTAACCTGCTCGTCGTAACGCCATCGATAATATGGGCCATCCGCGCGACGGCTGTAAAAGACCCCGCAGCCATCATGCGTCTCGGTCGCTTGAGTATTTATGTAGACTCGGAGCCCGTTCATTTCCTGAGACTCTTAGATCAGTTTTGGAGTTCGTGTCTCGGCATTACTTTTTCTCGTTATCAGCCATGGTGTCTCTCATTAGACATGAGCATGAATTAGACGGCGAATTCGATCCGCAAACAGGACGTCAATCTTGCCCGGCTCAATTATCGCCGTTACTTCACCTTCGCCGAATGTCGGGTGAACCATTGTTTGGCCGCGGCGATAAGTGCGCGCTCGATCATAGGGTGCGCCGGCTTTGGTAGAAGCGCGCCGCGTTGTGCCGCTCTTGTACGGAACGCGCGAGCCACATATCGGGCAACTAACCCGCGTGATCTTTCCTTTCTTAGTGACGGAAGCAACGATATGACCGCGCTCTTCGCCGCAAGCGATGCACATCTGTTCGACTCGATCTCCGATCGCGAAAATGTCTTTCTCTTGCATATTACTCCTTTATTGCGGGTCTGGAGTGTCGGAAAACTCCGACTCGCCAATCCCTTTTCAGCTTGGCACGGTTTTCTGTCGAACGGCAGCGGTGCCCGTGGCGAACGAATCCACCACGGGACCAAAAACAGTCTGCTTACCGCTTACCGCCGCTTTCTGGTAGCTACCAGCGTGGCTCGCGATGACCGCCGTAGTTACCACCACGATTGCCGCCACGATTACCGCCAAAGCCACCGCGCCCGCCGGAAAAGCCACGTCCGCCACCGCCACGATTTTCGCGCGGTTTGGCTTCGTTGACTTTCAAAGCGCGGCCATTAACTTCCTTGCCATTGAATTGATCAATCGCCGCTGCGGCTTCTTCATTGCTGGACATTTCGACGAACCCGAACCCTCGTGAACGTCCAGTGTCGCGGTCTTCGACGACGCTCGCTGATTGCACCGTGCCGGCCTGAGCAAACAATTCCTGCAGCTCCTCACTGGTGGTTTGGAAAGCTAGGTTTCCCACATAAAGTTTCGTTGCCATAGATTTAACCTTTCCCTTTTTGGATTGAAAAAGAAGCTACACGAATCGGATTGGCTTCGGCGAAACGGTTGCGGTCGAAGGACCAGGTTCGGATGCTCTTAAAAGAGCGGCTTCTGAAGTTTGAATACAAGCCCCACTCTCGAACTCATCCAAACGCCGGCGCTAATCGTTTTATGCGCGGGGCGCATCACCGTTGATGCGCGAGAGAAGGATTAACCGACGCTATAATGCCCTAATTCGTGGTGAAGTTGCAACGTGAGGAAGCTCAGCCTAAGCGAAGGGTGGGCCAATTGCGTGGATTTGTGATCGGCGCTGCGAATCTACAGGTCAGGCTTCTGGGGCGGCCGCTCGTAGAAGAGCGCATAAGGCGGGGGATCGATGTTGGTTGGTAAACGCGCATCGCCTATCGGCGCGTCAGCAACCATTCGTAATGGGATCACGCCCGCCCAAACAGACAATTCATAATCCTCTTCGTCGTCAAGTGGTGGTCCGGTGCGTACCTTCGCTGAGGCTTCGTTGAGTGACAGAGCCAGCACAGTCGTCAATTGCACCTCGCGTTTATTCGGTTCGCGCACGTCGTCCCAGCGGCCGGAAATCATATGCTCTGAGAGCGCCCGGAGAGCCGCGATCTTTTCTTCCGGATCGTCAACCATTGTCGCGCGGCCGAAGACCACGACTGAACGATAGTTCATCGAGTGATGAAAGGCCGAACGGGCCAGCACCAGACCATCAATCAAAGTCACTGTGAGGCAGACCTCAATTCCCTTCCCCAACGTGCGCAACATGCGACTGGCTTGCGAGCCATGAATGAACACCTTGTCACCGAGGCGCGCGTAACCGGTGGGAATCACGAATGGCTGGCCATCAACCGCGAAGCCAACATGGCAGACGAAACCTTCGTCGAGAATTTGATTGATCAGTTCGCGGTCGTAGCTGCCGCGATATGGAAGACGCTTCAAAGTCGTGCGCGCAGTTTGGGGAAATTTGTTCATTGAGTCCTCGGGCTTGTCGAATCTGGATTGAGAATAATTTAGGCGGCGGAGACAAACAAGCTGGGCGGGTTTAGGTTGCGTTGAGGAATCCAATGAAAGGACGCGCCGAAGGTCTTAAACTCCGGCGCGTTTCGATGCTGGGGTGCCGGGCGCTGATCATGTATGCCATCCACGATCAGAGCCCGGGGACACGGTAAGAACCAAACTAGACTCAATATCCAACGCTGATTTGATTGTCGATTGACTTGACTCCCTTCACGCTCCTGACGACGCGCTCCACTTGGGCCTTCTGGCTTTCGGTCTTCACTACACCGGTAAGCGTAACCTTCCCATTAAGCACCACGGCCATTATGCCAAGTGATGCAAGACTGGGATCGTTACTCAACTTTTTGTCGATAGCCGTCTGAATCGTCGAGTCGTCCGAGACTCTTCCGCTGGTCGAGCCACCCGCAGGTGGCGGGTTGTTAACTATAACCGGCGCAGGTTGCGTCGCCGGTGCGGGCTGCTGAACTATGATTGGTGGCTGCTGCTGCACCGGCTGCTGGGCAGGCTGCTGAATAATAGTCTGGGGTGGCTGCTGAGCGGTTGCATTATTATTCACTGTGTCCTGTCGATTGATGACGAAGAGAATCATAACGGCTGCGAGCGCGATGACTGCTATTACCACCGCGGCGAGCGTTGCGCCCGAAATACCGCTGCTCTGCGGATGGCGGACTTGTTCAGAGTGAACGACTTCACGTCTTTCGTTCGGCGTTTCCACAACTATGCGTCTTCGTTCTCCGTGTTCATCTTGATATGCCATCTTCCTTGTCTCCTTTGCTTAAATCGCTGTGTGATCGAATTGACTTCATCGGGGCGAGCACCTTCGAAACTCACTAAGCAACCTGCATTCCGAGACTGGATGGGGCGCGCTTTTGCAATAATCAAGCAACAAACAACCCTGAACCACCCAGAAATAGAACACTCACTACCGGATTCGGCCGGCCGAAGAAGAAGAGTTAACGTACGCTTTCGATTCTCAATTGGGTCACATCGGAACGAGGATGAAACAGTGCGCGGACGGCTTGACGCGAGGCGATTGACCGGAGTAGCTTTCGCGTGAATTGAACTTGCAGCGGTACGCCAGGCAACACCTGTAACGCGTGTATGTCTCAATAATAGTAAACGAGGAGTGAACAGGACATGACTTCTGAAGATAGACAACAGATGATCTCCACCTATAAGGCGGGTTACGAGGAAGTTCTCCAAAGCTTGAAAGATTTCCCTGAGCAATCGTTGACAGCGCACCCCATCGACGGCAAATGGAGCGCTGCCGAAATCGTTCACCACCTCGCCGATAGCGAAACAACCAGCGCCCTCAGGCTTCGCCGATTGTTAGTCGAAGACCATCCCCTCATCCAGGGCTACGATCAAGACGCGTTCGCAGCGCGCTTGAATTATAACCACCGAGACATCGCTCCCGCTCTGGATGCATTTCGCTGCGCGCGTGCCACTACCGCGCAACTGTTCGACTTCATGGAGGGTAAAGACTGGCGGCGTGAAGGCACGCACTCCGAGAGTGGCGCCTACACTGCCGAGGATTGGCTGACGATCTATGCCGCGCACGCTCATAATCATGCAGCGCAGATTCGGCGCTTGCGGGAGGCCCTTGCAAGTAACGCGGCCGCAACTGCGTAAAAACCTTATCCTCGCAAGAGAACTCCGATCGGCTGCAAGCGCGTCTGTCAGTCGATCGGTTTTATTTTGCGCATTTTCTTGACAGCGCGAATGTGAACGAGCAGAATCGCGCTCGTCCAATTTTTTTGATTTGCTTTATCGATCGCTGACAAAGTTGAGCAGTCATCGTCAGCTTGCAGGTAGCGGGCTGGAAATCTCAAGAGATGCAGTAATGACTTCCGTTGCCCCTGTAGTTGAAACCACGATCGCCGATCTCAAACTTGTTCGCCGGGGCAAAGTTCGCGATGTCTATGAAGTCGACGATGCTCGCCTCCTGATCGTTGCTACCGACCGCATCTCGGCCTTCGATTGCGTGCTCCCCACCCCCATCGAACGAAAAGGCGAAGTACTCACTGCGCTTTCGCGCTTCTGGTTCGCAAAGCTCGGCCAGATAGCTCCGAATCATCTGCTTACTACTGAAATCGATGAGATGCCCGAGATGATTCGGCGGAATGAACACGAATTGCGCGGCCGTTCGATGCTGGTGCGGCAGACCGAAGTCTTTCCGGTTGAATGCGTCGTGCGCGGCTATCTTTCCGGCTCGGGTTGGAAGGACTATCAAAATACCGGCGACGTGTGCGGTCATATACTGCCTTCCGGCCTGCGCGAATCCGAACAACTGGCAAAACCGATTTTCACCCCAGCAACAAAGGCCGAGACTGGCCACGATGAAAACATCAGCGAAGAGCAGATGGCCTCAGTCGTAGGACGTGAAGTGACCCAATATCTGCGCGACGTTTCACTGCGGCTTTATCGGCAAGCCGCAGAATACGCACGCAGCCGCGGAATCATCATCGCCGATACGAAATTTGAGTTTGGCCGCGACGCTGACGGCCAGATTATCTTGATTGATGAAGCGCTGACGCCGGATTCATCTCGCTTCTGGCCCGCGCAGAGTTACCAGGTCGGCAAATCACAGGCTTCGTTCGACAAGCAATACGTTCGCGACTATTTGGAGCGGCTTGATTGGAATAAACAGGCGCCCGCGCCATCTTTACCCGACGAGGTGGCGCGCGCGACGACCGCTCGGTATCTCGAAGCTTATGAATTGCTGGTGGGCGAAAAGCTCTGAGTTTTAATAACGGATCCCCAGGCGGCGTCGCATGCCGCCGCAGCGAATGTTGGAGAGTAGCAATGCAGATACGCCCACGTTTAGAGGCTGTAATTGACGAAATGCTCGATGGCCACATCATGCTCGATGAGGCCCTGGCAGAATTCGAAAAGCTTTACATTGAAAAAGCGTTTGCGCGCAACAACAAACGCATCTCACATACCGCTGTCGCCCTCGGCATCCACCGCAACACGATCGCCAAGCGCGTTCATGCCTACCGAGCCAAGGAACGCAAATACCACGCACACCCCGGAAATCACCGACGCATCCACAAAGCTCATTAAGGTCTGGTACGCCTAGTTCGTTGCTCACCCGCTTCGCAGATTTGTGTGCTTACGAGGAATTCAAGGCCTGCTCATAATCTAAAGAAGTTGCTCAATCACCCTCACCCCAATTTTTATATCTAACTGTCGAAGGACAACCTCGCATCGCCCTGGCAGCGTTTGACAAGCCCTGCCAACTTTCTTATATTTCTTGGCACTCATCTTTCAAGAGTGCCAGTTTTGAGTAATTGAGTTATGATGATTGTTCAATCCAACTGTGTCTAAGCAAGCAGACGAAAGGAGCATTTCTTTAGTATGGCAGTAAACATCAGACCGCTTCATGACCGCGTGATTGTGCGGCGAATTGAAGAAGGCGAACAGGTTCGCGGCGGGATCATCATTCCCGATACCGCCAAGGAAAAGCCCCAGGAGGGCGAAGTAGTAGCCGTCGGCGAAGGGAAGTATCGCGACGATGGCAGCCGCCAGCCGCTGGACGTTAAAGCCGGCGATCGCGTGCTTTTTGGCAAATACAGCGGGTCAGAGGTCAAGATTGACGATGAAGAACTCTTGATCATGCGTGAGGACGAGATTCTGGGAATAATCCAGCGCGCCGCTGCAGGCAAGAAAGGTGGCAAGTAGTTTTGTTACAGAACCGCGAGCGGTAGCGACCGGATCGTGGTTTGATTAGTGAGCCAGGCACAGAACCGGTTGCTACCGCTCGCGGTTCTGTAACGACAAAATGAATTCGAATTCAATTAGGAGAAGAAGACAAAATGGCAAAGCAAGTAGTTCATGGCGAGGAATCGCGCGCGGCAATTCTGCGCGGCATCAATCAACTCGCCGACGCAGTGAAAATCACGCTCGGTCCCAGGGGCCGCAATGTCGTGATCGACAAGAAATTCGGTTCGCCGACGATTACCAAGGATGGCGTCACCGTGGCGAAGGAAATCGAACTGAAAGACGCGCTGGAAAACATGGGCGCGCAGATGGTTCGCGAAGTAGCTTCGAAGACTTCGGATGTGGCGGGCGATGGCACGACTACCGCAACCGTCTTGGCCCAGGCGATCTTTCGCGAAGGCGTCAAGACTGTCGCGGCCGGCGCTAATCCAATGGCCCTGAAGCGCGGCATTGAAAAGGCTGTCGAAAAAGCGATCTCAGAAATTCAGAGGCTTTCGAAGCCGGTGAAGGGCGATATGATTGCGCAGGTCGGAACTGTTTCCGCCAACGGCGACTCCACCATCGGCGGAATCATCGCCAAAGCAATGGATCAGGTCGGCAAAGACGGCGTGATCACGGTGGAAGAGTCGAAAACGATGGAAACATCGCTCGAAGTCGTCGAGGGCATGCAGTTCGATCGCGGTTATTTGAGTCCTTACTTCGTGACCGATCCGGAACGGATGGAATGCAGTCTCGAGAATGCATTAATCCTGATCCATGAAAAGAAGATCAGTTCGATGAAAGACCTGCTGCCATTGCTCGAGCAGGTCGCGAAGATGGGCAAGCCGATGCTGATCATCGCCGAGGATGTTGAAGGCGAAGCGCTGGCGACGTTGGTCGTCAACAAACTTCGCGGCACCCTGAACATCGCCGCGGTAAAGGCGCCCGGTTTCGGCGATCGCCGCAAGGCCATGCTCGAAGATATCGGCATTCTCACGGGCGGCAAGGTTATCAGCGAAGACTTGGGCATCAAGCTCGAGAATGTCCAACTTTCCGATCTTGGTCGCGCCAAGAAGATCACGATCGATAAAGACAACACCACGATAATCGAAGGCTCTGGCAAACAGGGCGACATCGAAGGTCGCGTCAAGACTATCCGTGCGCAGGTCGAAGATACGTCGTCTGACTACGATCGCGAGAAACTACAGGAACGTCTGGCGAAGCTGGTTGGTGGCGTGGCGGTGATCAAAGTCGGCGCTGCAACCGAGACCGAGATGAAGGAAAAGAAAGCTCGGGTCGAGGACGCTATGCACGCCACTCGCGCGGCGGTCGAGGAAGGAATCGTTCCCGGCGGCGGCGTGACGCTCGTGCGCGCGGCAAAGGCACTGGAGAAGTTCGACATCAGCAAAGACGGCGACTCCGACGAGCAAATCGGCGTCACGATCGTAAAGCGAGCGCTCGAAGAACCGCTGCGCCAAATCGTTCAGAACGCCGGAAAAGAAGGCGCGGTTGTGGTCGAGCGCATTCGCGGAGACAAGAATGACAATTTCGGTTTCAACGCTGAGACCGAGAAATTCGAAGATCTTGTCAAGGCCGGCGTGATCGATCCCACTAAGGTAACCCGCACCGCGCTGCAAAACGCGGCGTCAATCGCAGGGCTCATGCTCACTACGGAAGCGATGGTTTCAGAGATCCCTGAAGAAGACGGTAAGGCTCCAATGCCCGGCGGCATGGGCGGTATGAGCGGGATGGGAATGTAAGAATCACCCAAATCGCTTCCAAAGCAAAAGCGGCTTCGACGATCTTCGCCGAAGCCGCTTTTTCCATAATTCCGCTCGAAAAACGTGTGCCAGCTCGAAGGTAGCGATCACGGGGGGCGCGACTCGGCGGCCGAGCTGGCACTGGCGGGCACTATCGATGTTCAATTGTCGAATGGCCTCTTACAACCGGCTGACTTTGGGGCCAGCCCCATCCGACCGCCACAAATCATACACCTC
>QHXG01000698.1 GCA_003222845.1 Acidobacteriota bacterium
GCATTCGATGAAAGCTTGCTGCACCGCGTGCAATTGATCTCCCGTCGCGACACCTTCGATCGTTCTAACCTTTGCGCCTTCCACCTGGGCCACGGGCACGAGACAACTATTCACAATCTGCCCATCGATCATTACCGAGCAAGCGCCGCATTCGCCTTCGCCGCAACCTTCTTTCGTTCCCGTCAACTTCAGTTGCCCACGCAACACATCAAGCAGGCGCTCCATCGGATAGACTTTGAGAGTCTTCGACTCGTTATTAACGGAAAAAGTTATCTCTACCATCCGCTGCATAACAGTCCGGTAAGGTGCTCAAGAGTTACCGATAATCTGTACCGATCGAAAACGATGCATCATCGTAGGTTCGGAACATCCAAAATCTTGCGCCGCTCTCCTTCACAATTCGCTGCATAGCTTGACGTAGAGTTACTCCGTTCAAATTCAACGAGAACTTTTCATCCTTCGCCCATGTGGGCGAAGGACCGGCTGGCCGCAGCTTCAAATTCATTGAAATCATTAGGGCTTGAACTTCTGGAAGACTCATCAACTGATTAATGGCTTCTCCGCGGCGCACGTCCTTTACCTGGAAGCTGGCGACGGGTGTATCAAGGAGAATAGAGCTACCACTCGTTGGGAACACTTCAATATATTCGCCACTCTCACGCCATTGATATCGTGGCTCGGACTCGACTATCCCGTTGAGGATGTCCCGAAGAGTTGCATCGCGCAGATCTATCGTTACTTCGGGTTTGGGTTTTCCAGGATCGGCTTCCAGACCGATAATCACGCCATAATCCTCGGCGAATGTGGCCAAAAGCCCTGCCATGTCTCCGTGGTAGTGAATCATTCTCAGTGGCTGAGGCTTCGCACCGCCTTGCTGAGAAATAACGATCGCGACGCAGGCGAGAGCTACAAGCAAGAGACTTACTGGTCTTCTGGGATTAATGTTCATCGTTATCTTTCCTCGATAACAATCAGAGGTAGTGATTAGATTCAAGTTTCGTTTGCTTCTAGCTCTGACGCTCACGGCAAGGATAACACGTACAGCGTGCTCGATTGGAGAGATCGCCAACAAACTGAAGAGACAATTCGTGCTAATCAGAAACTCAGTCTCACTCGCAAACTAATCTGTCGATTACCGCCTGAGCCGCCCGCGCCACCCGGACCGAAGAAGAACATTGCAGACGTGCCGGTTGATTTAAGGAAATACGGCGACGACATATTTCCGACCGGCGTGCCCTTGTTTACGTGGTTAAGAACGTTGTTGGCGTAAATTGAAAATGATAATTGATAAGGCCTTTGGACTGGCGGCTTGGCCGGCGGCTTTTGATTGGTCGTTGCCGGTGCTGTGGCAGTCACGACGTTACCGTTCGCCGCCGCGGGCGGAGTCTTAGGCGGAATCGCGCGACCAAACTTTATGACTTTCGAGACGCCAAGATTTACCGAGAAGAAGGCGGGACCTTGTCCGAAGTTTCGCGGAATGATCGTTTGTCCGCGAGACGGATTCGGATCGAAAGCGCCCAACGGCGTTACGATGACGCCCGGCTTGTTTAGATCCGTGGCAAAAGCTGGCCGCTCGGTAAAAAAAGTATCGCCGTTGGTATCGTGCCCGGTGATGATATTAAAAGGAGGGCCTGAATTGGCGATGATAAAAGTATTCACGCTAAAGCCCGAAGGTGTTTGATAGTCTGTGCCGGCCCAAAGCCAGTGACGCACGTCGAAACCAGCTCGGCCCCATTCGTGGCTGAAATCGTATGGATCAAAAGGCGAGCCGCTGGTTCCATTGTCAGTACTCCGAGTCTTATTCAAAGAATAATTGGCCCAAAAACTCACCTTGCTGACTTTTCCGTTCGCGCTTAGGTTGAGGCTTTGGTACGTCGATCTACCGTTCGATTCAGATTCGAGAATGTTTCCTGCGCTCTGACCAAGCGGCCGCAATCCACTTGTTGGTTGCGCCGGATTAAAACTTCCTGCCAAAGGCGCGTTGACGTTCACCGTCCGCTGCGTCCGGAGCGAGCGGCCGTACGAATAATTTAGCGAGAGTTTGAGATTCTTCAAGAGTTGCCGTTCTATGCTCAACGAACCGCGCAATGAATAATTTGGTGCGAGGTCTGAACTGATCACGCGGCGCGTCTGAGGTTGGGCGAAGGCGTCCAGCAGATTGATCGCCGGCACCGCCGGAAACAGATCGAGCACGGTAGGATCAGTGACTACGAATTGTTTTTGATTGAGGCCGTTGAATCTTACGGCCTGCAGAATAAGGTCTTCGTAGATTCGATTGTAGAAGATGCCGAATCCTCCGCGCACGACAATCTTTGGCTGGCTGGGAGCAGCGGGCTTTGGCGGCGGGCCCGGTTTCGCAGCCGCAGTGTTCGTCTTATCAGTTGCGGGCGGCGGTGTTTTCTTTCCGCCAAATGTCGGTGACCACGCAAAGCCGATGCGCGGCGCGAAATTAAGATCACTGTTGACGTTGTTCTGGTTCTCGTAACGCAGGCCCGGCGAAAGGGTGAAGTGCGGCCGCACCTTCCACTC
>QHXG01000192.1 GCA_003222845.1 Acidobacteriota bacterium
GATATAGTAATTCGTGCAAATGATCGTTCTCCATTTCGAAAGATTCCTCCTTGAATTCAGTTTGTCAGTGCCCGTTCGCTAAGAGAACACCTTCATCTCTCTCAGTGTCCTGCATAACGACTCAATGCCTCCTAAATGTGGTGCGCGGAAGTCGTCGAGCAAACGCTGGGCCAACCCAACGTTTCCGCAATAGCGAGTTCAGACGAAAAGGATGCGAACGATAGAGAGTCGTTGAGGTCTAGCCAGTGTGCTGGGGCTGCTTGATTGTGGCACGCGCCTCTTGCGCGTGATTCACGGGCGGGACGCCCGTGCCACGTTTTCAAACTGCACCAGTACCAGTGTGCTGAGGCTGCTTGACCTGGTCTTTCAAGGCTGGTTGTTGGGTTGTCGATACAAGAAAGTCAAATTTTCGGAAGTTACAATTTGACTGACATCGTCAGCAATTCATCGATCAACGGTACTTGGCCTTTTAGTATCTTTCGTTTGGCGATTTCCAGTGTTAGCCAAGCGGCTCGGTCGATTTCAGGGAATTGCTGTAACTTACCCGAATTCGGTGGCCACTCCATTGGGAACTTATTGCTTCGCAACTTGGCTGGGTCGAAATCTCCGTTAATCGCCCACGCATAAATAACTTTGCCACTCCCCTGCTTAACCGGTTCGAGCGGAATAAACTCGCCATCAGGTGGAGCAGTGCCGGTTTCTTCTTCAAATTCACGCTTGGCAGCTTTCAATGGATCTTCATCGTCGTCAAACTCTCCTTTCGGAATCGTCCATGCTCCGTCATCTCTCTTCTGCCAAAAGGGTCCGCCAGGGTGAACTAAAAGCACTTCGAGCCCTCCCGAATTCTCGCGGTACAACAAGAGGCCGGCACTCTTCTTCTTTCCCATTTATCTTAACTTAGTTCACAAGCGTAGAAGTCCAAACCTCACGACCGTTAGAGGAACGGCCCCCCGTGCAATTAAAAGTAAGAGCCACGGTTGACGGCGTTAGAGTACCAACTTTAGTTGGGCTTTTGGTCGCGGAAAAGACCCAACTGAAGGTTGGTATTCTAACGCCCTTAGCTCAGGCGTCTCGGCAGTTCAAAACTCTCGCTCTTAATACTCGATGCGCACTGCTTCGATTGCGAACCACTGGTTGTGGATTTCGCGGTTATGCGGCCTTTTGCTTGCGCGCCAAACTCCTCTTGAGAACTTCTACCAAGTCGACGACCTTGCCACCTTCGCGTTCTTCCGGCTCTTCCACCTCGACAACGTCTTTGTGCTGTTTTCGCTTCTTTTCAATTAACTTAAGAAGTTCTTCGGCCTTTTCATCCTTGAGCTCCTTCAGCGAAAGATGTTTGTCCGAATGTTTGGCGATGAAATTTTCAAACCTCTTAACTGTGGCCGCAGTAACTTTCTTCATATCCGGCAAACCAACTTCCTTAGGTGTGCGCAATTCATCCTTGAAACGCATCGTCTCGGCGCGCAGGATTCCGTTTTCAGGAAAAATCGTCACCAGATATTCTTTGCCGCGCATGACGAAAGTGGCGATGCCTGCCAGACCGCTCTTGGCCATCGTTTCCGAAAGCAGCTTGTAAGCCTTTTCGGATCCTTTGGAAGGCGCCAGGAAATATGATCGATCAAAATAGAGCGGCGGAATCGATTCGAGATCTACAAATTTCCGCAAATCGATATCGCGGCTTTGTTCTGGCGCCAGCCGTTCTAGTTCTTCGTCGGTAACGATAACGTATTTGCCCTTTTCGTATTCGAAGCCGCGCACCATTTCGTCGTCTTCCAAATCGTCGCCGGTCTTCTGTGAATAGTAGTGGCGGCTTAACGGCTCGCCTTCGGGTCCTAACATCCGCAGCGGCACGCGACTCGAACGATTGCCGGGATAAAGATCCACCGGCACGCTCACCAATCCGAAGGTCAAAGTGCCTGACCAGAATGGCCGGGCGCCTGCTCGGGCGTCGCCGTTACCTTTGTTACTCCGCTTTTTTGTTTTCCTTTTAGGCAGCTTTCTTCTCCTTTCGCAGCGCCTCGATACTTCTGGACAGAACCTTATCCAAGGACGCGGCCTTTCGTTTCGTCTTCACCAGACGCAGTTTCGGCGCATGGCCTTTGGCCTTCTTTTCGATAAATTCCGTAACGCGCTGGCGATATTCGTCTTTGTATTCATCGGGATCGAATTCGCCCTCCAGCAAGCCCACCAATTGTCTCGCCATCGTCAACTCTTTCTTGTCGGGCGCACGGCCGGCGGGTCGCGGTAGATCTTTTGCAGATAACACCTCTTCGGCATTCCGCAGCGTAAACAAGACGAGGTGATCATCTTCGGCGCGCAGCGCGCCCACGTAGCGTTGCTTGCGCATCACCCAATGCGCGACGCCTTCCTTTTCTCTATTGCGCAGGGCTTGAGTTAGCGCGAAGTAGGCGGATTGATCTCCATCTGGTCCAAGATAGTACGGACGATCGTAATACTCAGGCGGAATTTCTTTCGGCGCTAGAAACTGTGTGATTTCGATTTCGCGCGAGGCTTCAGGCTCCAGATTCTCCAAGTCCTTTTCGTCCAGAATGACAAACGTTCCCGGCTCTACTTCGAATCCTTTTTGAATCTCCTCGTTGGGAACTTCTTTTCCCGATTCATCCACCATGTGCTGGTTTACTCGCGTCTTCGATTTCTTATCGAGGATGTGAAAGCGAACGGTCTGATCCTGCGCGGCGGAATACAACTTAACGGGCACTTTCGCCGAACCCATTTTTAGATCGCCTTTCCAGATTGCCCGAGCTGCCATTACGAAACCCCGCTTTCCGCCGTGGGACCTGCGCAAGGTGGACAGAAGATTTCGATTTCCGTCGTCTGTGTTGCGCACATAACACAAACCACGCCATCGCACCCGGCACATCGATACTCCGTCTGGAATGCGTACGTCTGACCGCATGCCGGACATACTTCAGCACCTTCTTCCAACCACCAGACTTGCTTGTGCTTGGTCTTTCTCACGGTCACTGAACTTGAGGCATATTCAGTTCCAAACTTCCGTAAGGCACAGACAAATCCACACACGGACATTCACTTATGCGATATTCCGGAAATCAGGAGGGTAAAAACTGGTTGTATTATTTTGTGGCTGCTCGGCGGTGCCGTTTGATCTTCTAATTTTCTTTTTTACGCGGAAGCGCGGGACTCTCTCGCAGTTAACGGCATAAACTCCGGCGCTTGGACCAAGGGCGCATCCATACGAAAGCATCCTCGAATATCTTCCGCTTCGACGGTGTCGCGTTCCAGTAGCAACTGGACTAGGCGGCCCATCGACTCCTGTTGTGATGTTACAACTTTCCGCGCTCTTTCGAGTTGCGAGTTGATTATGTCGGTAATCGCATCTTCGGCTTTATCCAGCAGGTTTTGACTCTGAGCGTCAGTCCGGGAATCGGCCAGGTAGATTGGACCCAGAGGGCTCATGCCAAATTCTCTGACCATCTTTCTGGCGATCTCAACCGCGCGCTCGATGTCGTTTGCCGCGCCGGCCGTCATCGTCGACAGGACAACTTGTTCGGCCGCCCGTCCGCCGAGCAGTACAGCGATCTGATCTTCAAGGTATTCGCGCTTCTTCATCAAACGATCCCGCTCGGGCAGTGATTGCGTGACTCCCAACGCGCGCCCGCGCGGCAGAATCGAAACCTTATGGATCGGATCGCCATTCTTCACCGCTAATCCAACCGCCACGTGACCTGCTTCATGCACCGCGGTGGCATATCGCTCGTCCTCGTCCATCATGAATCCCTGGCGTTCCGCTCCCATCAGAATTCTGTCGCGAGCATATTCAATGTGTTTGCGTCCCACAGCGTCAGACTCGTCACGCGTCGCCGCGATAGCAGCCTCGTTTAGAAGATTTGCGAGATCGGCTCCAGAGAAGCCAGGCGTCCCCCGAGCGATCCAATTCAGATCAAGGTCTCGATCCCATTGCAGGTTTCGCGCATGTACTCGCAGAATTGCTTCGCGGCCACGCAGATCCGGCAGATTAACCACGATCTCGCGATCGAAGCGTCCGGGACGCGTTAAGGCGCGGTCCAAAACATCCGGCCGGTTCGTCGATCCGATGACGACAATGCTCGAGGTCCGATTGAAACCATCCATCTCTATCAACAATTGATTGAGTGACTGGTCCTGATCCGCGGAGCCTGAGTCATTGCCCCGGCCACGTTGGCGACCGAGGGCATCGATTTCATCGATGAAGATTACACAGGGCGAAAGTTTTCTCGCGCGAGCAAAGAGCCGGCGAACGCGGGCGGCCCCTACGCCGGCAAATTTCTCCTGGAAACTCGAACCTGAGACCGACAGAAATGAAACGCACGCTTCACCGGCGGCGGCGCGCGCGAGCAAAGTCTTGCCGGTTCCCGGCGGACCGCAGAGGAGGATGCCGCGTGGCGCCCGGCCGCCAAGTCGCCCGAAGCGAATCGGGTCTCGCAGAAATTCAATTGTTTCGGATAATTCCGCGGTGGCTTCATCTACGCCGGCCACGTCCGCGAACGTCACATTCTGCCGGCCACTGTGGTCCATCAGACTAAAGCTTCCGCCGCGCCCGTTTACCGTGGCGTAAACTCGCCAGCCGATGAAGCCGAGCAACAGGCAAATAACGATTGGAGCCGAGTACGTAAACAAAGTTTCGGCGAGAGTGGGCTGCATCGATGCAAACTCAATGGGTACGCCGTTCTTTCTGAAAAGCTCAACCACTCCTTGCCGAAACGAGTCACCCGCGACGGTAGCTTGAAATACGGAGCCGTCCGTGCTCTTAACAATCAAAGAGTCGTTCTGAACAATCACCGAGGCCGCGGAACCAATTTCTGCGATCTTGTACAGTTCGGAATAATTGATCTTCCTGGTCGTAGAGGTGCTGCTCTTATGGACCACGATGGAAATGGAACCAACCACCAGGACGGTCGCGATTAAGATCACCAGAAAAAGGGTTGCCCTTTGTGACCGACCGACAATCTTCGTAATGCGAGAAGGCATTGTTGTCTCCTAAAGATTGGGCTATATGCGAGTCTTGATCGAAAACCACAGGAACTAAGGATTGGAAGCGAGGCGTGTCGGGAATACCGGCGCTAACGCAAAACCTATAGGCCTAAGTAATACGCTCGCCAATGACCACCAGCGGCGAGCGCGCTTCCAATTTAGCAACAATCCGCGGGGGAAGTCCAGCACGATTCGTAGAATTTTGTGGTTGTTTTCCGTGCGAGGGTCACACACTCGCGCCCGCCGCAACATGAATCAAATAATGATCGCAACGCTTATGAACTGCTATAGTTTGATACATCTTTACGGAGCTGAGTATCGAATAAGGCAAAGGATCACCATCAGCGAACTTACCTAAATACAGCCGTTTACCTTTCCCTGGCAGTGCAGGGCACACATTTTGCCGCTGTCATTCCGTGAATCGCGCGGTTTAATTAGCTATCGAAGGAGGAAAGAACAATGTTGTGGACAATTTTCGTGATTCTCCTGATTCTATGGCTGGTGGGCATGGTGTCGAGCTACACGATAGGAGGGTTCATTCACCTGCTGCTCGTCCTCGCGCTGGTAGTGCTCTTGATTAATATAATCACCGGACGGAGAACTGTTTAGGCCTGCTCCGATCCGACGTAGAGCATTTTCGCCGCCTCAGTAAAGGCACAGGCGATCCTCGCCTCCCCGTAAGCTAAGAAAGGGATCTCATCGTATTGCCTCCCACGAAGCGCCGAGAAAATTTCTATCGTTGACGATCTATTCGTACCGTAGCGCTTCAATTGGATCGAGCGCGGCGGCTTTGCGAGCTGGATAATAACCGAAGAAGATTCCCACAGCGGCTGAGAAGATAACTGAACCGACAATCGCCATCATCGAGATCAGCGTCGGCCACCCGAGCATTTTGGGAATCGCCAGCGAAACAGCGATCCCAAGCAGGATGCCGAACAGCCCGCCGGTCAGGCTCAATACAACCGATTCGATCAGGAATTGGCTGCGCACGGCGGACGACCGCGCGCCGATGGCCATGCGAATGCCAATCTCGCGCGTACGCTCAGTTACTGACACGAGCATGATGTTCATAATGCCGATGCCGCCGACAAGCAGTGAAACTCCGGCGATGCAGGCGAGCAGCATCGTCATGGTGCTGTTCGTTTCGTTTGCGGCTTGGGCGATGTCTGACATGTTGCGAACCGTAAAATCATCTGGTTCGTTGGCGCCTAACTTGTGCCGCTGCCGGAGCAGGTCGGTTATCTGCTGTTGAGCCGTGTACGTGGCCTCGGGCGATACCGCCGACACATAAGCTATTTGTAATCGCGGACTGCCGAGAATTTTCTTTTGCACGGTAGTGTAAGCTGTGAACGCCACATCATCCTGATCGCGGCCCTGGGCGTCCTGACCTTTTTTCGCCATTACTCCCACCACGCGAAACGGCAGATTCTGAACCCGAATTGACTGGCCAACTGGATCGGCGCCGGGAAACAAATTGCCGGCGATCGTTTGTCCGATCACCAGGACGCGCGCCGCAGTGCGTACATCTGAATCCGTAAAGAATTCGCCACTCTGTACCGCCCATTTGCGAACCTCGGGATACTGTTCGCTGACACCTTGAATCGAGGTGTTCCAATTCATGTTACCGGCGACCAGTTGGCCGCGGGCATTAACCGCGGGCGTGACCATCGATACACTGAGCACTTCGCGCTTAATCGCGTCGAGGTCTTCAACCGTCAAAGTGTGCGTGCCGCTGTCGCCAGTTCCGCTGCGAACACCGCCCACGTTTTGCGCCCCGGCGCTTACGAACAACAGATTCGTCCAATCTGTGCCTGAACGGCAGCCTGAGCGCCCTGGCCGATACTTACCATCGCCACCACGGCGGAAACGCCGATAATGACTCCCAGCATCGTCAGCGCCGCACGCATCTTGTTGCGCTGCAAAGCACGAAAGGCCACGCGAATGATCATCAAAAGGTCCATGATTTCTTACTCGTTTTCTTCGTCGTCCGATTCAATCGGCGGCAAATTGCGCAATTCTTCCCGCGCGTCACGCTGATCTTCAATCGGATAATCCTTCTTAATCTTTCCATCTTTAAAGACGACAACACGCTGCGCGTACTGCGCGATGTCCGGTTCGTGCGTAACCAGCACCAGAGTGATGCCGCGTTCGCGATTCAACCGTTGAAATATTTCCATCACTTCAACCGAGGTGCGCGAATCTAGATTGCCCGTGGGCTCGTCAGCAAGAATCAGCGCCGGGTCGTTAACCAGCGCGCGCGCGACCGCCACACGCTGTTGCTGACCACCCGACAATTGATTTGGATGATTCTGCTCCCGGCCGGCGAGTCCCACCGCAGACAATGCTGCCATCGCGCGTTGATGACGCTGCGCACCCGAGGCGCCGGCATAAAGCATCGGCAATTCAACGTTCTCCAAAGCCGACGTGCGCGACAGCAAATTAAATCCCTGGAACACAAAACCAATTTTTCGCGAACGGATGTCGGCGCGTTCATCTTTCGACATTTCCGAGACATCTTGACCGTCGAGAATGTAAGTCCCTTTGGTCGGACGATCGAGGCACCCAATGAGGTTCATCGTGGTCGATTTGCCCGATCCCGAGGCGCCCATGATGGCCACGAACTCGCCTTCGCGAATGGTGAGCGTCACTCCGCGCAGAGCATGCACCTGGACGTCGCCCATCGTGTACGTCTTGTGGATGTTCTCCAACTGAATCACCGGGGGCGTCTGAGCGATTTCCATCATCCCAGCGATCGATGGGTTAGTTCTCGTGATTTCCTGAATTGCTTGCATCGTTTGCCTCTCGGCTTTCTCTGTGAAACTCCGTGGTGTCTCTGTGTCTCTGTGGTGAAATTACTTTTAGGAAAACATCATCACAGAGGCACAGAGATCGCACAGAGAACCACTGAGAGATACCACATTAGTTTCTTCTTACTGGCGCTCCACCACCGGTTCTCGGCGCGCCGCCGAATCCGGGCGCGGACGTTTGGTTCGGGGTTGACTTGCTCGCGCTCGACAGCGTCTGGCCCGTGATGACCATGTCGCCTTCCTGCAAATTGCCTTCGACAACTTCGGTTGCAGCACCGTCAGTCAGACCAACCTTGATTCTTCGCCGCTGTGAGGTACCGTCTTGTCCCAGCACCCAAACAATGCGAGTTTGGCCAGCGAGCACCGGCGCTGTCGGCGGCGCGAATTGGACGTCGTTGCCATTTCCGGATTTCGTAGACGCATCAGTTCCGGTATTTGCATTACTGCTCGATTGGCGACGACTTTGCCCGTTTGAATTTCCGCCGCCGGTTCTTTGGCCGCTCGCATCCTGCGGCATAAATCGCAGCGCGGCATTTGCGACCTTCAGCACGTTGTTGCGTTCATCGATCGTGATTGTCAGGTTCGCGGTCATGCCGGGCTTTAACTTCTGCTCAGGATTATCGACGTCGATGACTACGTTGTAAGTCACGACGTTCTGAACGTTCTGGGGATTCAAACGCATCTGCTCGATCTTTCCATCAAAGTCTTTGCCCGGAAATGCATCGACTGTGAATTTGACTGACTTGGCGTTTTCTACCACTCCGATATCCGCTTGATCGATGTTCGCGATGACTTGCATCTTCGTCAGATCGTTCGCAATCGTAAACAGAGTCGGCGCCGACAAACTGGCCGCCACCGTCTGGCCGACGTTCACGTCACGCGAGACGACGATGCCGTCGATGGGCGAAGTGATGGTCGTATGCGCCAAATTTACTTCCGCCAATTGCAACGCTGCGGCGGCCTGTTGTACTTGGGCCTCGGCTGCTTGCACCTGGGCTTGCGACTGTTGCACTTGAGCTTGCGACTGCTGCACCTGCGCCTGCGACTGAGCGACGCCGGAGCCGGCGGCCATCTGCTCGCTCAAAATTGCCTGATTCAATTGCGCGGCCGCCTGATCGTATCTTGCTTGAGCAGTTTGATAAGCAGTCTGAGCGACATCGAGATCACGCTGCGGAACCACGCCACTCTTTAACAATGATTGCTGCTGCTTGAGGTAACTAAGCGCATCATCCTGCTGCGCTTTCAACACCGCGAGATTAGCTCGCGCTCCGGCGACGCCGGCCTGATTGTTTTGCGCAGTTGAGGTCGCGGCCTGAGCTTTCGCCTGCGCGTCGCTGACGCCGGCGCGTGAATTTGCTACCGACGCGCGCGCTTGCTGCAGACTGGCCTGCGCCTGTTGTAGGTTTGCGCGAGCTTGATCTACTTGCGCCTTGCTGACGGCCGGATCTAGCTGAGCGATTATCTGTCCCTTCTTCACCACCGAGTTATAGTCGGCAGAGAGAGACGAAATAGTCCCCGAAGCCTGACTGCCTACCTGGACCGTCGTTACGGCTTGCAAGGTTCCAGTCGCCGTAACTGTATTGCGCAAGTTGCCGCGCTCGACTTTGGCCGTTAAGTATTGCGCCGCGCTCGCCTGGCCTCCCCAAAAATAAAAAGCGGCCAGCGCGACAATCCCCAGGCCGATAAGTCCCAGAATCAAATGCTTCTTGCGGCTGAGCACCTCTTGCGATGCCAGCTTGATCCAATTAATAGCGCTGCCGCCGCCCAATCCATTTATTAGCGGCCGTTCTCGAATAATTTCAGTCGACATATGTTCTTCCTGCTCTTTTGTTTCACTTGGGCCCGGAAATTTCGCACAAATCGGGCACTAATCCACTAGACACCGCCCATCAGCAAACCGTTACAGGACCGCGTAACGATTTTCAGCGCGCCGGTGTCTTACCGATCGGGAGTCGAAGGATCTGGGATTTCAGAATCACGAGTTCGGAGTAAGATATGACAAAACTTGGAGAGACCAGAGCCTTTGTCGAACGGTTACGAACAAGCGTCTGACCTCGAACTGGCGCGTCTCGCACGCGCGGAAGACGAGTCTGCGTTCGCTGAGATCGTTCGACGTTACAGCCCGCGGGTCTTTCATGTTGCGTACCGATTCTTTCGCGAGCGTAGTTTGGCCGAAGAAGCCGCGCAGGAAACTTTTTTGAAAGCGTTCGCGCAACTAAAGAGCTTTGAAGGGCGCGGGTCGATGGAAGGATGGTTGACGCGAATCGCCACGAATACATGCTTGAACATCGTTCGCGCGACCAAGCGACGCCCAGAACTTGTGGCTGCCGATCTTAATGAAGATGAAAATGAATGGCTGGAGAAGAAACTTTCAGAGACGTCTAGTGATCGGCACCGCGAAGTCGAGAACAGACGCGTGGCGGCTGATTTGGCTGAACGGTTGCTGGAAACTCTCTCAGCCGAAGATCGACTGGCGTTAACGATGATAGACGGCGAAGACGCTTCAGTCAGCGAGGTGGCTCAGATGACCGGCTGGTCAGAATCGAAAGTTAAGGTCCGGGCTTTTCGTGCTCGAAAAAAGGCTCGCGAAGCATTGGAGAAACTATTTTCATGAACGACAACCACATTACATATACGCTCGATAATTCGTCGCTTCGGAATCTTTCTGAACGAGATCTGTTGGCGATTCGCGCTCATGTCGAAGGTTGCGCCCAGTGTCATCGAGCTTATCAGGCCGCGCAAATTTCTGCGTTGTTGGTAAAAGAGTGCGCCGACGAAGCTGTTGAAAACTTTGGCAGCGTGAATCCGTTCTTCCAGACCCGCGTACTCGCTGCCTGGCGTGAACAGCAGGCCATAACGAGCGTCTCGGCTTTTCGCCGTTTGTGGAATACGACCGGTGCGCTCGTTGCTTCGATGGCGGCGACCACCGCGGCACTCGCGGTGCTGACTCTTGTGTTTCCGTCATCCGAGCCGGCGAGCCAACAGACCGCAGCTTTGGTTCCTTACTCCGCGGAAGCCGTGGTGCTGGATCAAGATCAGGATAGCAGCCAGCTTACAGACGATCAGACGCTCGCCGCGATTTACGCTGACGATGATGATGGCAAGTAAATTATGGACAACACTCTTCGAAACAGATGGCAGATTCGCCTCGTGGCGATAATTGCTCGGGTTTGCCGCCGGCATGCTGGCTTTGAATGGCTATCGTGCCTGGGCGGCGCGCAGTCGTAGTCAGGCAGATCGATTCGAACAGTTCGCGACCCGCCTGCAACTAAACCCCGATCAGAAAACAAAAGTGCAACAGATATTCGGTGACACGCGACAGCAGTTGCAGACTCTACGAAAAGAATCAGAGCCGCGCGTCAACGAGATTCGACAGCAAACCGATCAGCGCCTGCAACAGGTGCTCACCCCTGACCAGTGGCAACACTTTCAGCAGATGCGTGACGAAATGCGGGCCAGGCGTGGCCGCGGCGGAGCGAGGTAAGACGTCAATCCGACCTCACGCCGCAGGAGCCAGCGGCTCCGCTTGTAAACAATTGAAAAATAGTGGTGAGCCGAACGGGACTCGAACCTGCGACCCACTGGTTACAAGTTTGAAACTGCCTGTTTCACTTCGTTTCCCTCTGTGCTGATTAGTGTGTCTTTATTAGGGGTTCCGCTTACTCTATAATGCCTTCGTGTCGGTGAGTATAACCTTGGTCTGGCGGAGTTGGCACACTACTGTCACACAAAGAATTCTGCTCGCAAGACGACCCGACTGATAAAGATTCAGGAGCTGGAATGAGACTACCGAAATTGACCGCAGTGATTGAGAAGGAAGATAAATGGTTCGTCGCGACGTGTCCTGAGCTTGGCGTTGCCAGCCAGGGGCGAACGCTTGAAGAGGCCGAGGCGATGATCCAGGAGGCCGTCGAACTCCTGCTTGAGGAGGCGGACGAAGCCGAGATCAGACGCCGCCTGAATCGAGGCGTCAAGGTGAAGAAGCTGGAGCTGGCCCATGCCTAGGTTGCGGGTCCTCTCCGCGAATAAGGTTTGCAAGATTTTGCAGAAGCATGGATTCGAGCGCGTCCGTCATTACAAGACACTGAGGTCGAGAGAAGTTCAGCTGGTTCATTGTCTGGTACGAATCGAGAAGAGCGACGTCCCTAGATTGTCACAAACGAAAAAGCGGCTGGCCCTCATAGCCAACCGCAAATCCTATGAAGTAACTCGAATTTTGACCTGCGATCCACTGATTTTCGGCTAGTCGGTCAACCCATGCTGGCTTCGCGACCTTGGTGAAGCTAAGTTCTTTATTCTCAAAAGTGGTGAGCCGAGCAGGACTCGAACCTGCGACCCACTGGTTAAAAGCCAGTTGCTCTACCGACTGAGCTATCGGCCCACGAATTTGAGACAGTCTAAAGTTTCAAGTATCAAGTTTCAAGTTGACGGATCTGAGGTTGCTAACTCCCTCTCCCTTTGGGAGGGTTGGGGTGAGGGACGAAGTTAGCGCCGAGGAGAAATACTCACTAAGTCTCCTTTTTACTTACCCGAGCGTCAGCTGAGAGGCAATTCGCAATCTCCTCCAAAACAATCATATATCTTGTACTTCGCTAACTTCGTCCCTCACCCTAGCCCTCTCCCAAAGGGAGAGGGAACTTGGAAACCTGTAACCTGAAACTCAACGAATCCACTCAGCCAGCGCGGAATCGCGCACGATGATTGTTTGCGAACGCTCGGGGCCGGTTGAGACAAGGCCGATTTGTACGCCGATGCGATTCGAAAGGAAGTTGACGTACTCGCGCGCATCAACTGGCAGCTCGTTCAGGTCGGTTGTGCCGACTGTTGACGATTTCCAACCGGGCAGAGTTTCATAGATAGGCTCGACTCGGCGAAGGTCTTGCGAGACCGCGGGCAGGGAATCGCATCTCTTTCCATCAAGGTTGTATCCAACGCATACTTTGATTTCATCCAGGGCGTCGAGCACATCAAGTTTGGTGAGGGCCACCGACGTAAAGCCGTTAATCTCTGCCGCGTAGCGTGTAGCGAAGGCATCGAACCAGCCGCAGCGACGCGGGCGTCCGGTTGACGCGCCGTACTCGCGGCCACGCTCGCGAATCATCTGACCCAACTCGGCTTCGCCTTCCAACATCTCGGTTGGAAATGGGCCCTCGCCCACGCGCGTCGTGTAAGTGCGCACGATGCCCAGCACTCCCGTCAAATGTTTCGGAGCGAGACCCGTACCGAGCAACGCGCCGCCCACAACCGTGCTCGATGAAGTAACGAACGGGTAAGTTCCATGATCGACATCGAGCAATGTCGCTTGCGCGCCTTCGAGCAGGATTGAATCGCCACGGGCCGCGGCAACATTCAAGAAGTGTGTCGTGTCGCAAATGAATGGCGACAGGCGTTCGACGATGGCCGAGGTTTCGTCGATTATCGCATTCGCGTCGAGCGCCTGCCCTCCGTAAGCCACGATGATGCGGTTTGCATCTTCGAGGTTACGTTCAATGCGTGAACGCAAAACGTCGGGAACGAGCGCATCGGCAACTCTAAGACCGCGACGGCCGGCTTTGTCTTCGTAAGCCGGGCCAATCCCGCGCAACGTGGTGCCGACGCGTTCGTTGCCGAGACGTTCTTCGCTGGTGTGATCGAGCGCGCGATGATAGGGAAGAATCAGGTGGGCGCGGGAACTGACCTTGACTCGCTCCGGCGTTACCGTGATGCCCTGGGCCATCAATCGATCCGCTTCCTCAAAGAAAGCTTTGGGATCGATCACCATGCCGTTGCCGAGCACGCAGGTTTTGCCCGGATGAATTACGCCAGAGGGTAGCAGATGAAGGACGAATGATCGATCGCCAATCTGGACTGAATGGCCGGCGTTGTGGCCTCCCTGATAACGAACGACAATGTCGAACCGCTCGGAGAGCAGATCGACAATCTTGCCTTTGCCTTCATCGCCCCATTGGGCGCCGATGACCGCGATGACCATAGAACAGAGATCAGAGAACAGAGATCAGAGATCAGAGATCAGAAGTCAGAGATCAGGGGTTAGACACACAAGAGGCGCGGCTGTGTCGAATAACACAAAACCGCGCCTGCATTCTTTGTTCGATCAGGCGACGGTGGCCGCGCTGACATGCTTGTCGAGCATGCGAGAAATGGCCTGCTCAGACGTCGCTCCGACTACGCGCTCTTCTTCTCTGCCGTTCTTGAAGAGAATCAAAGTCGGTATCCCTTTTATTCCGTAGCGTTGTGAAACTGAAGGGTTGAAGTCCACATTCAGTTTGACGACCCGCGCGCTATCGGCGTATTTGTCAGCCACTGCTTCGACCGTGGGGGCGAGCATGCGGCAAGGCGCGCACCACTCAGCCCAAAAGTCGACTAGCACCGGCCGATCCGATTTCAAAACATCATTCTCAAAAGTACCATCACTGGTTTCTTTTACGTTCTCGCTCATTATATCTCCTTAACTTTTTGATGCCTTCGTGATTCTGCGCTTGAATGGAAAGACTAAAACTCGATCTCACGCTGTTTCGGCCATCTCTCGATAAAGCTGAAGGTATCTCTTAGCTGCCGCCGACCAGGAATTATCCACCGCCATTCCGTTGCGCTGTATGCCAGCCCAAATATCTGGTTGACTATAAAAGTAAATCGCTTCCCGGATTTTTTCAAGCATGGCCGGGGTTGAATAAGGGCCGAACTTGAAACCATTGCCTTTTCCTGTCTCCGGGTCGAAATTTTCAACTGTGTCATCCAGTCCGCCGGTGGCGCGAACAACCGGCACAGTGCCGTAGCGCATGCTGTACATTTGATTCAAGCCACACGGTTCGTACAGCGAAGGCATCAGGAAAATGTCGGCGCCCGCTTCGATCTGATGCGCGAGCGGCTCGCCGGCGTAGCCTTTGTAAATACCCACACGCTGCGGCGCGGCGTCATGCCACCTTTGCAGGAAATCTTCGTACTCGCGCGCGCCCGCACCGAGTGCGATGAAGAAAGCGCCGGCCTCGAGAATGGCCTGCGCGCCTTGCCGAATTAAGTCGTATCCCTTTTGAGCGACCAGCCTCGAGATAATAGCGATAATTGGACGTTCGGGTTCTTTGGGAAGATCGAAGCGACGCAATAAGTCGAGTTTGCACCCAAGCTTGCCGCTAAGGTCGTCAGCGGAAAAGTGCGCGGCGATATCCGGCTCAGTCTGCGGATTCCAGAGTTCGTAATCGACGCCATTGGTAATCCCGACCAGACGATCACGACGAGCGCGCAGTAACCAATCAAGCCCGTAACCTTGTTCCGGAGTCTGGATCTCCTGCGCATAGCGTGGGCTGACGGTTGACAGAGCATCCGCGGCAGTTATGCCCGCTTTCAAAGCAGACGCGGCGCCCTTGAATATGAACGCGTCCGTATAGGCCGCTAAATCCAGCCACCAAAGATCTGAAGGATTGAAGATTCCCTGATAGGCGAGGTTGTGAATCGAGAAAAGAATCCTCGTCTTCGCGAAGAACTCTTCGTGTCGTCGCCGGACCCGCATCTCGATGGACGCGAAGCCACAGGGCCAATCGTTGCAATGTAGAATGTCGGGCGCGTCACCGAGCCGTTTAAGCAAAGCGATCGCCGCGCGACTCAGAAACGCGAACCGTTCAAAATCATCCCGTTCACCATAAACCCTGCCGCGGTCAAAGTAATGCCCAGCTTCAATCAGATAAGTTGGCGCCTTCAACGCATCGCTCTTCCAAACGCGAACGCGCGAAGGCTTACCGCGCCATTCGACTTCTAGATCGTCGATGAAAATACCGCTGAGTAATTTCCGGTCGACCTGATCGTAAAGCGGGAGGATGAGGAATGAATCAACGCCCTCGACTTGCAAGGCTTTGGTTAGGGCGCCGGAAACGTCCGCGAGCCCGCCGGTCTTGGCGAAGGGAACTGCTTCGGATGAAAGGATCGCGACGCGAAGCGGCGCTGGACTTTGGTCTTTGATCTTTGAACTTTGATCTTTGGCTGACAATGCCTCACCTTGCACAAGGGGGTCCAAGCACAAAGTACTAAGCACAAAGCCCGACGCCTAGGTTTGCATCGATGCCAGGAATTCCGCGTTCGACTTCGTCTTCTCCAAACGCTCGAGCACCACTTCCATCTGCTCGGTAGGCGAGAGGGGATTAAGTACGCGGCGCATGACCCAGACGCGGGCAAGATCCTCTTTTGGAATCAGCAACTCTTCCTTGCGCGTACCAGACCTTTGCAGATCGATGGCCGGGAACAGACGCTTGTCGCTCAGGCGCCGGTCGAGATGGATTTCGCAGTTGCCGGTGCCCTTGAACTCTTCGAAGATCACGTCGTCCATGCGCGAACCGGTATCGATGAGCGCGGTCGCGATGATAGTCAACGAGCCGCCCTCTTCGATGTTGCGCGCTGCGCCAAAGAAACGCTTCGGCCGTTGGAGCGCATTCGAATCAATACCGCCGGATAGAATCTTGCCGCTCGGCGGAACGACCGCGTTGTGGGCGCGGGCCAGTCGCGTGATCGAGTCAAGCAGAATCACGACATCCCGTTTGTGCTCAATCAAGCGTTTGGCTTTTTCAATCACCATGTCGGCAACCTGCACGTGGCGCGTCGGTGGTTCGTCGAACGTTGAAGAGATTACTTCGCCCTGCACCGAACGCTGCATATCCGTGACTTCTTCCGGCCGCTCGTCAATCAGCAGCACAATCAGCGTGACTTCCGGATGATTCTGGGCAATCGAGTTTGCGATCGTTTGCAGCAGCATGGTTTTGCCGGTGCGCGGCGGCGAGACTACGAGCGCGCGCTGACCCTTGCCGATGGGCGTGACTAGATCGATCACTCGCGCCGAGAGATTCTCCGGCCCGACCTCCATCCTGAGCATCTCGTCCGGATAGAGCGGCGTCAGGTTGTCAAAGAAGACTTTCTCCCGGGCCATCTCCGGCGATTCGAAGTTGATTGCTTCGACCTTGATCAGGGCAAAGTAGCGCTCACCCTCTTTCGGTGGCCGAATCTGGCCGCTGATAGTATCGCCCGTTCGCAAGTCGAACTTGCGAATCTGCGAGGGCGACACATAAATGTCGTCGGGGCCGGGCAGATAGTTGTATTCGGGCGCGCGCAGAAAGCCGAAGCCGTCGGGCAAGGTTTCCAGCACGCCTTCGGAAAAGATGAGTCCGCTCTTTTCGGTTTGCGCCGCGAGCACCTTGAAGATCAATTCCTGCTTGCGCATGCCGGTCGCGCCTGGGACATCCATGGTCTTAGCCACCTGGGTGAGCGCAGAAATCGACATCTCTTTCAAATCGGACAGGTTGAAAATATCCTCTTTCCCGTCTTTATTCATCGGGATTTCCGCCGGCGCTTCGGCCGTGGCCACGCCACCGCCATTACTATCGCCGTCGTCATTCGTTGTGCGTTTTCTAGTTGCCATAATCAATTCTCTCGTGCGCGGTCAAAATGTCGCCGCGCGGTTTGGTGTCAGGTCTCAAGCTTGCTGTCAATGTGATTTCAAAGCTGCCGGTCAAAGGAAAAGCTTCTCGAGGATCGTCGGAAAGCTCTTGAGGGGTCTCTCCGCTGCGAACTGAGTCTCAGCTAACCTTCTCGCCAGAGGTCGGAATCCACTTACTAAAGTTTGCTGATCTTGGATGCCGGCTGGCGTTGTTTGCGTGGTCTCGCGTCAGATTTGGATCCGGGCTACGGTCGGACGAGCGGCCCAAATTCTCTAGTCTATCGTTTCGCTGTATCGATCTTGGATTTCTAATTCTAAACAAAAGTTGAAAAATCGCAAGCTCCCTCTCCCTTTGGGAGAGGGTCGGGTGAGGGTCTAGCCAGCCCACCCTTTAGTTATGTTTTTTCTCAGGCGGCCCACTGGGAATAAAAAGCAGTTTTTCATACCTCTCACTACGCCCTCACCCCAGCGTCTCTACTGTTTCAGCGATTTTTCGATTGCGCGCCACAACTCTTCTCGTCCCCGTTTCGTAATCGCCGAGTAAATCAGGAGTTGCGCCGATTCAAAAACACGCGTCGCGCGATCAATGTTCTTACGTAATTCGTTATTTGAAAGCTTGTCTGATTTCGTGGCGACAATCAAGTGTGGCTTATGATGATGCACCAGCCACTCGTGAAGTTGCAAGTCCTGTTTCGAGGGTTCGTGACGCGAATCGACAATGTGAATTGATAGCACAAGCTGGTCGCGTTTGGCAAGGTAGGTTTCCGCTGCGGCGCTCCATTGTGCTTTTACCGCCTTTGGAGCGCGCGCATAGCCATAACCTGGCAGGTCGACAAAACGAAATGAATTGTTGATAAGAAAGAAATTGACGGCCTGCGTTCGACCCGGCGTCGACGAAGTGCGCGCCAAGCCGCGAACGCCGAGCAGCGAATTAATCAAGCTTGATTTGCCGACGTTCGAGCGGCCGAGAAAAGCAATCTCCGATTTCGCGTCCCGCGGCCAATCGGATTCGTGGAAAGCGCTCTTGATGAATTCGGCGCTGATTATTTTCATTCGCGATGATGGAGATAATTAAGAACGTCAGACGAACTCTTGCGCGGCTTACTTCTATTCAATTACATTAGCACAGACTCATTGGATACTACCGGCTTCAGCCGCGTGGTTCATCATCAACTTCAACCTAACCAGTGACGGCCGATGGTATCTGTGATCATCTTTCTGCAATCCACTTAGGTTCAGATTGAATCTCCACGCGGCTAAAGCCGGTGGTGTCCATTTGTTTTCACACAGTCTCGGTAGCGGGCGGTTGATCGTTGATTACCAAGTGCATGTCGAATCCGCTGAAGCGCAAACGGCGACGTGTTGCCACGTCGCCGTTCCCTTTAAAGATTCGAAAGTTCTGATGCTTATGCCTGTCCCGCGGCCTGTGCTTTTGCCTGCCGTTCAGCAATCATCGCCCCGATCATCTTGATGCGCTCGCGAATGTCGGCCAGCTTTTTGTCGCTGTCCGGAATGCGGCGGACCAGCGTCTCGAAGTGTTTCAGCATGTTTGGTTCATTCCATGTCTGCCGGAGTTCTTCGAGGATTGGTTCGATCTTTGCGAAGACGAAAAGGTGCTCGCCGTTCGCGTCATTGAACATTTGTTCGTCGATCGCGCCGTTGTTTACCAGAGACGCTGCCATGTCCCAGTACGAGATGACCATGCGGGCGTAAGCGCCCTGCTCGCTCATCAAGATTTCCATGTATTCAGCGGCGCTCGTTGGATTGAAGGTGAAAAACCAATTTCGTGCTTCGCGCATCACCTTTTCGCGGCGAAGATCGTAAAGCTTCAGAATCAGATCTGCATCTGCTTGCTTACCCATTTGTTGCTCTCCTTTTGAAGATTAGTCAGAACCGCCTGCGGTAGCGGGCGGTTGGTGATTGAAATTGCTATGCTCGATGTTCCGATCAACCGCCCGCTACCGCAGGCGGTTCTGACAAAGTCACTGCTCGGCAGGTGTTTGCAAACCCTGCGGGGGCTCAGTCGTCCACAACGGCGCGGTCGCTTCGACAGTAACGGGCGTCTCTACCGGTTGCTCTTCCAAAGCAAGCGCGATGACTTCATCAATGGTTTCGACCAGATTGATGTTCATGACGTTGCGAACTTCCTCGGGCACCTCCGGAAGATCCTTCTCGTTGTCTTTCGGCAAGAGGATTGTGTCGATACCAAAGCGATGCGCAGCCAAAAGCTTTTCTTTCACGCCACCGATCGGCAGCACGCGACCACGCAAAGTGATCTCGCCGGTCATCGCGACGTTTCTGCGCACCGGCACACGTGTCAGGGCTGAAACCATCGCCACGGCGATCGTAATTCCGGCCGACGGACCATCTTTGGGAATTGCGCCTTCGGGAATATGCACGTGCAGATCGCGCTTGCGAATAAAATCCAGACTCATCCCCAGGCGTTCCGCGCGCGCTTTGATGCAGGTCAAAGCCGCCTGTCCCGACTCTTGCATCACGTCGCCGAGTTTGCCCGTAAGCGTAACAGCGCCGCGCCCTTTGGTTAACGTCGCTTCGATTTGCAAGACTTCACCGCCAACCTCCGTCCAAGCCAATCCGGTCGCCAGGCCAACTTCGCTTTCGGCCGCGACGCCCTGCTGGCGGAACTTGATCGGCCCCAGCATTTCCTGTACGCGTTCGGCGCCAATCACATCTTTGAAACCTTCTTCGACGTTTTCGGCGACGAACTTGCGCGCGATCTTCCGGCAACAGGAACCAATCTCGCGCTCGAGATTGCGCACGCCGGCTTCGCGCGTATAGTGTCGAATGATCTCCAAAATGCCTTCGTCGGTGAAATCAAATTGTTCCGTACGGAGCCCATTGGCGTCCGCTTGCTTTCGTACCAGGTGTCGTTTGGCGATTTCGAGTTTCTCGCGCTCGGTATAACCGGAAAGACGCAGAACCTCGAGACGATCTTGAAGCGCCGGCGGAATCGTGTGCAGCACGTTCGCAGTCGCGATAAAGAAAACTTTGGACAGATCGTATTCGACGTCGAGGTAGTGATCCTGGAACATGTGATTTTGCTCAGGGTCAAGAACTTCCAGCAACGCCGAACTTGGATCGCCGCGAAAATCCGTGCCCAGCTTGTCGACTTCGTCAAGCAGCAGAACCGGATTGACGGTTCCGGCTTTCTTCATCATCTGAATGATCTGGCCGGGCAGAGCGCCGATGTAAGTGCGACGATGGCCGCGAATCTCGGCTTCATCACGCACGCCGCCAAGCGACAGCCGCACAAACTTTCTTCCAGTCGCGCGCGCAATCGACTTGCCGAGACTGGTCTTGCCGACTCCCGGAGGACCAACGAAACAGAGAATCGATCCCTTCGGGTTCTTTACCAACTGTCGTACGGCCAGGTATTCGAGGATGCGATCCTTGATCTTTTCCAGACTGTAGTGATCTTCGTTCAGAACTTCCTCGGCCTTTCCGAGGTCTTTGATCTCTTTCGACTTTTGCTTCCAGGGCACGCTCAACAACCAGTCGATATACGTGCGCGAGACTGTGCCTTCGGCGGACATCGGAGGCATGGCCTCCAAACGATGCAATTCCTGAAGGGCCTTCTCTTTAGCCTCTTCGGTCATGCCCGCCTCTTCGATCTTTTTCTTCAGCTCGTCGAGTTCGGCGCGCTCGTCCTTGCGGCCCAACTCTTTGTGAATCGCCTTGATTTGCTCGTTGAGATAATACTCTTTCTGCGCCTTCTCCATTTGGCGCTTGACGCGCGTTTGGATTGTGCGATCGAGCTGTCGCTTTTCTAATTCGATTTCCAGAATCTCAATCAGGCGAGCCAGACGCGCCTGGGCCGAAAAGAGTTCGAGCAATCCCTGCTTGTCTTCGACCGAAATTCGCAGTTGCGAGGAGAGCGCATCAGCCATGTGCGAAGGGTCGGCATTGCGCATCGCTGTTTGGAGCGCATCAGGCTGCACGTCGGGCGCGAGACGCAGATGCTGTTCGACGAGTTGGGCGATCTTCTGCACTAACAACGCATCGGTGCGCACCCCGGCTTCGCTCACTAGCGGCGCACGTCGCACGATAGCGGTAAATGCGCCGTTATTATTTTCGACGCGAATGGTGGTCGCCCGCTCGCGGCCTTCGACCACAACCTTGATTTGGCCGTTCTCTTGTCTTTGCGATTGCAGAATGCGCGCGATTGTGCCGACGCTGTAAATCTGTTCCGGCGCAGGCTCATCAATCGTGGCGTCGTGCTGCGTGGCCAGAAAGATCGTGCGGTCGCCGGCGAGCGCCATTTCCAACGCGCGCACGGAACCGGGACGACCGATCTTGAAAGCGACTTTGGTAAACGGAAAGATGACGACATCGCGAATGGGCACCATCGGATAACGAGCGATGTCGGCAGGCGTACGGTCTGAATATTCTTCCATGATTATTACTACTGGCGTGAAATCCTGAGAATGAAGCTCCTGAAAGACAGCGTCGGGACCCTTGAAATAAACTACGAATGAAGCCGCTCTCGAAAATAATCGCGGCCCTCGTCTTTAATACGGCGAGGGATCCGTCTCGCCTTATTTCCAAACGCGGTGATTGTAAACTATTTGACGCGAAGGTGCCACTGCATGAAGTTGAGCTCGAGTGTGCCAGGATTTCTTGCGTAACTCCCTCTCCCTCTGAGAGAGGGTCGGGGTGAGGGCTTAGCTGAGAAAGTTAATCTTTCTTCCTATTTTCAGAATTCGCTGCGCGAGTAGAGAGAAATATAAAGTCGGTTGACCTTGGTGCTGCGCCCTCACCCCAGCCCTCTCCCAGCGTGAGAGGGAGTTACCTAAGCGGCAGCGTCGCCAACGTCCGCCAGACCTTCGCCGGGGATGGCGCGGCGGCGTTCGACCATTTCGCTGGTGATAACGAATTCTTTGACGCGCTTTTGTGAAGGCAGCGTATACATGGCCTCAAGCAGCAGCTCTTCGAGGATCATCATCAGGCCGCGCGCGCCGACTTTGCGTTGCAAGGCCTGACGCGCCACGGCGCGCAGCGCATCTTCGGTGAATCGCAGCTTAACGGCATCAAAGTCGAATTTCTTCTGATACTGCTTGACCAAAGCGTTCTTTGGTTCGGTGAGAATTTTGATTAGGGCGGCCTCATCAAGTTCGTGCAAGATGCCAACAACCGGCAGACGCCCCACGAATTCAGGAATCAAGCCGTAACGAATCAGGTCTTCCGGCTGGACGTGTGCCAGCGCGTCAGCCTGGCGTTGCGAACCTGACTTCACTTCAGCCTGGAAGCCGAGCGACTTGTTACGCAGGCGGCGCTCGACAACCTTCTCCAATCCGACAAATGCGCCGCCGCAAATGAAGAGAATGTTGGTCGTGTCAACTGGGAAGAACTCCTGATGGGGATGCTTTCGTCCCCCCTGCGGCGGAACGTTTGCCACGGTGCCTTCCAGAATCTTCAGCAGCGCTTGTTGTACGCCTTCACCGGAAACATCACGCGTAATCGAGGGGTTTTCATCCTTGCGACAAATCTTGTCGATTTCGTCAATATAGATGATGCCTTGTTGTGCGCGTTCGACGTCGCCATTCGCGGACTGCAAAAGTTTGAGAATGATGTTCTCAACGTCTTCGCCGACATAGCCCGCTTCAGTTAGCGTCGTCGCATCGACGATGGTGAAAGGAACGCTCAACATGCGCGCCAGTGTTTGGGCCAGCAGAGTCTTGCCCGTGCCGGTCGGGCCAATCAGCGCGATGTTGGATTTTTGAATCTCGACCTCGGCGCGCCGGCGCGACAGTTCTATGCGCTTGTAATGTTGATAAACTGCTACCGCGAGCCGCTTCTTTGTCTCTTCTTGTCCGATGACGTATTCGTCGAGAAAGGCTTTGATCTCGCCAGGCTTCGGCAAAGGCGGACGCGACGCCACCGACTCGGCTTGCTGGTCGTCGCTGATGATCTCATTACAGATGTCGATGCACTCATTGCAGATGTAGACCGTGGGGCCGGCAATGAGTTTCTTAACTTCATTCTGCGACTTGCCGCAAAATGAACAGCGCAGGGTGTCGTCAGCTCGTCTTACCATGTCTTGGGGAACTCCATTTCCGACTTAGGGTAGTTTCAGGTTTGACGTCGGGACCAGCGTTGTGTTGCCTTCACTGCTCGCCAGCAGTTCAGTCGCTACTCGCGGTGCGCGATCACCTCGTCTATTAAACCATATTCCTTGGCTTGAACGGCACCTAAATATCGATCGCGTTCCACGTCGAGCTCGATTTGATCGAGACTCTGACCAGTATGCTTGGCCAGAATCTGCGAGGTCAGCTCGCGAATACGTATGAGTTCTTCCGCGTGAATGCGGACATCGGTCGCCTGACCCTGCATGCCGCCTGAGGGTTGATGAATGAGAATGCGAGAATTTGGTAATGCGAAACGTTTGCCTTTCGCGCCGGCAGTCAACAACAGCGCGCCCATCGAAGCGCACATGCCGACGCAGATCGTAGTGACATCGGGCCGAATGAATTGCATCGTATCGTAGATCGCCAGTCCCGCCGTGACTACGCCACCCGGCGAGTTGATGTAGAGGTTGATGTCTTTCTCCGGGTCTTCGGCTTCGAGGAAAAGCAGTTGCGCGACGATCAAATTCGCAATCTGATCGTCGATGGGTGTGCCTAGAAATATGATGTTGTCTTTGAGCAGCCGCGAGTAGATATCAAACGCGCGCTCGCCACGCGACGTTTGCTCGACGACCATCGGAATCAGGGCCAGATCAGGTCTTGAGTTAGACATTAGAATCGAGAGTTGACTTCATTTTCCATTTGTCGTTTGACATTTTTCATTTGCCATTGCCGCTCGCGAGTTCTCATGGGCCCAAACGATGTCAAATATCAAATGGAAAATGATATATGGAAAATCTACTCCTCTTCCTCTTTCCATTCCTCATCGGTTACGCTCGCATTCGCGACTAAAAAGTCGAGCGCTTTGCGATTGCGCAACCTCGGAGCGATGCTACGTTCGCCTCCTTGCTTTGTCAAGACAGCGCGCACTTGCTCCGGCGACTGTCTTGATGCATCGGCCATCGCATTAATTTCATCTTCGATCTCCTGATCGTTGATTTCAATTTTCTCTTCGTCGGCGATGCGTTCGAGCAAGAGCGAGCTGCGCAAATCGTAGCCCGCTTGCTCCTTCAGAGAATCGCGCGCCTTGTCCCATTGCAGTTCAGGATTTCGCGGATCGATGCCGTGTCCAATCATGTCGCGCACGACGGATTCAAAGCGATGTTGAGTCTGATGTTCGACCAGACGCTCCGGCAATTCGAATTGATGCGCATCGACGAGTTTTCGCACGAGATCGGCGCGCATTCTTCCTTCGGCGTCATTCTTTGCCTGTGCCTCGAGATCCGAGCGCACGTTCGCGCGCAGATCTGAAAGCGATTCGATTTCGTCGCCGAGGCTTTGCGCCCATTCGTCATCGAGATCTGGAAGTTCCTTGATGCGAACTGCGCTGACTCTCACCTTGTATTCGACCTGTTTCCCGGCGAGGCCTTTCGAACTGAAGTTCGGGGGATAATTTACCGCAAAGCTTTTTTCGTCCTCGGGTTTAGCGCCGGTCAGGTTTTCGTTTATCTCTGGCACGACGCCTTCGTCGCCGAGTACCACATCGACTTCCTCGACGTTGATCGGTTCAGCGTTAGGATCGTTGAGGAATTTCCCATAAAAGCTGGCAGTGACGGTGTCGCCCAACTGCGCGCCCCGATCCTCGACCGGCTCGAGCGAAGCAGAGCCCTCGCGAAGTTGTTCAATCACCCGATCGATGTCCTCATCTCTCACGGGACGAGTGCGACGAGTAACTTCCACTCCTTTGTACTCGCCGAGGTTAATGTCAGCCAGAATTTCGACGTTTACTTGAAATGATAGTGGCTTCTGGCCCGGCTGATCGAGACCTTCAACATTATCGAAATCCAACTCCGGTTCGCCGAGCGGTTCGAGTTTGTGTTCTTCGATAGCTTCCTGGACTGAGTCGGGAATGATTTCGCGGAGGACTTCGCTGCGAATCTGATCCTTAAACCGTGTGCGCACCACCGCGCGTGGCGCATGACCGGGTCGAAAGCCGGGCACGTTCGCGGCCTTCGCATAGCGGTCTGAGATCTGATCGTAAGCCGCACGCACGACTTCCGCATCGATCTCAATGTCGATCTGTTTGCGAGTCGGAGAGATTTCTTTGACGGTTGTCTTCATAAAAAGAGAGATCGGAGGTCAGAGTTCAGAGGTCGGCATCGCGGCGGTCCGTCTTTTCCCTCCAAACTCTTTTTGTCCTGACCTCTGACCTCCGATCTCTGACATCTGGTTTATGGTGCGAAAGGGGGGACTCGAACCCCCACACCTTTCGGTACCAGATCCTAAGTCTGGCGCGTCTGCCAATTCCGCCACTTTCGCAGCTCAAACACAGCGAGATCGAGAATAGCACAGCGATCACTCGTTACAGAACGGAGAGCGGTAGCGACTGGCCTGGGTACGCAGGCGTCTCGCCTGCCCGAGGTTTAGCATGGTGCCAGCCGAGCAGTCGGGACGACTGCGTACCCAGGCCGGTCGCTACCGCTCCCGGTTCTGTAACGCGCCCAATGACTTCAGGAGCAGGTAGACTGGATAACTAATCGCCAGCAGCCCCAGCGCCCACAGGCTATTGCGCGTATCGCCCGCGACGGCGCCAGCGAGGAACGCAATCGATCCAATCAGCACAATCAACGTCGTCCACGGATAACCCCAAACGCGATAAGGCCGCGGGAGGTCGGGCTCGCGCCAGCGCAGCAAAATTACCGAGATGAAAGCCATCGAGTAGTAGGCGACGAAAAAGAAAGCGATCACGGCCAGGACTTTTTCAAACGTGCCGCTGATTATGAAAAGCACGGCGACGATGGTGCTGATGAACAACGTCACGGTCGGGGTGCCGCCTTTGTTGACCCTGGTGGCGTGATGCGAAAACAATCCATCGCAACTCATCGCATAGAGAACGCGCGCGCAACTCAAGGTGTAGGCGTTGATTGTGCTTAGCATGGAAACAATGGCCAGAAGTCGAATCACCGTGTCGCCGTAAGCGCCGAAGATTACGCTCGCGGCCGCGCCGACTGCCAGATTCTCGCCGGCGATTTGTGATAGAGGCTGGACGCGTAGCAGCGCCAGATTAACCAGAACGTAGATCGCGATAATCGACAACACGCCGCCAAACATCGAAACCGCTACGTCGCGTTTGGGATTGCGAATCTCTTCGCCGAAATAGATGACGCCGTACCAGCCGTCATACGTGTAGAGCACGCCTTGGAGCGCGATGATGATGGCTGCAAGTAAAGCGAATCCGTGTGGCGTTGCCAGGTTCGACGTGGATGTAGCCTCCGCGGCCGGATGATAAAGAAACGCTGCTACAGCAAATGCCACGAAAGCGAGAACCTTGATCAGGCTCGTGAGATTTTGGGTGATGCTGCCCCAACGAACGCCGCGCCATTGCAAGAGAGCGAACAGGAACGTAGTGATCAGAGCAATCGCTTTGGTTCGGCCCGCGAGTGATGGAAACAGAACACCGGTGTACTCAGCCACCACCATAGAAATGACGGCGATCGTGGCACAACTTGAAAGCCAATCGCTCCAGCCGACAACGAATCCCGCATAGTTGCCAAGGGCGCGATGCGCGAATACATAAAAGCCGCCCGAACGCGGAATCATCGCGCCCAATTCGGCGACTGAGATTGCGCCGAGCAGAGCATAAACGCCACCGACAATCCAGATTCCAATAAAGAGAGTAGGGGTTGGAAGTTGTTTGGCGACTTCGCCCGGCGTGCGCAGAATGCCCATGCCGATCGTGCCGCCGATCGTTACGGCCAGCCCGAAGCCGACGCCGAGAACACGGAGAAGCGTT
>QHXG01000193.1 GCA_003222845.1 Acidobacteriota bacterium
GCAACTGTGAAGTGCGTGAAGTGCGGAGCGGACTTGAAAGCAGGCACGAAGTTCTGTAACGAATGCGGCGCTTCGCAAGCGCCCGCGAAGTGCTCGAACTGCCAGCACGAACTGAAGCCAGGCGCGAAGTTCTGCGATGAATGCGGAACGAAGGTTGGGTGAATCACTTCCTGGGTGACATTGGCTAGTTGTGAGATGCCACGACTGTACTCCAGAGTCGTACGGTGAAGTCACTGCTGGCTGATGCCAACCACTTACCATCGGGACTAAAAACAACGTCACCTATTTTCTTGCGGTGTCCTGTCAACATTCGCAGTAGAGTGCCCGTCTTCGGATTCCAGAGCGCAACATTATTGTCAAAGCCTGCGGATGCCAGTATTTCCCCGTCGGGACTGAAAGCGACTCCGTGAACAGAATCCGTATGACCTGTCAACGTTCGCTTCTCGTCACCTCTGACCGCGTCCCAAATCTTGATCGTGCCGTCGCGACAACCCGATGCGAGTAACTTGCCGTCGGGACTGAAAGCCACCGCGTAAACACTGTCACCGTGCCCGGGGAGCGTATGAGTTAATGCCCCGGTACTCGCATCCCAGAAACGAATCGTGCGGTCCCGGCCACCGGAGGCTATCCGTTTTCCATCAGGACTGAACTTGACGCTGTAAACGTCATCGCTATGCCCGCGCAAGATCATCACTACGCGCCAGGTTTTGAGACTCCACAGATGGATATTGTGATCACCGCCACCCGCCGCTACCAATTCTCCGGCCGGACTGATGGCAAGTGCTTCCGCTTGACCCGGATAGTCAAAACCAAACACCGACTTTCCGTTGTCGGTGCGCCATATTCGAATAGTGCCATCGAAGCCCGCGGCCGCTAGTAGTTTGCTGTCAGGAGTGAACGCGACCTCCGTAAAATTCTTCCCCAGAAACGCGCGTATTGCGCGACGGCTGCGTATATCCCACAGCACAATTCTCCCGCCATTATCAGCCGACGCTAACCAAAGGCCATTGCTGCTGAAAGCGACTCCTTCAATTTGAGCTCTGTGACCACCATTGTCTAACACAATTGCAAAGTCGTTCTGTTTTTGTGTCGTGGACTGAGGAAAGATCGATCCTGCGATAGCGGCAATTGATGCGTAGAGCCACAGTTGCCTCTTCCTGAAATCTCTGGTTTGCATGGACAGTTCGGCAGCCTTCGATCACACAGCTTTTGTTGAGTCACCTGGCAGGCTTTAGTTCCCAAAGGACGTTGATGATCACCCAGCGTCCATTAAATTTCGCCATGTGCAAATAGTCTATCCAGTCAGCCGCGACAATTTTGACGCTGGCTGCATTCTCATAGACATCGAGAATCGTTACATCTTTTTGTTGCTGCTCTCTCAGAGTGTTTTTCCCGCCGCCTCGCCGCGTTCCCTGGACCAGCGACATCGCGCTCATCTGGCCGAGTTGGCTTACGCCGTCCTTATTCGTGCGGACGATTCTTTTGGCTAGTTCAGGATGAAGCGCCCTTTCCATACGCTCGGCATTACCTTCGTACCAGCCTTCTATGTAATCCAGAGCCGTCTGCCTGATGGCCGCCACATCCGCCGTAGACTGGGCAGAGGCCGTAGAGACCAACGACAGCAGAGCGATGATCGCCAGGGGATAAAGTTTGTGCATTATTCGAGTCCTTTCGTGTCGGGATTGATGCAGAATCGGCGGCTCGCAAAATAATCAAGGTTGAGCTTCACGTGAATTCGCCTCGACTTGAATCGAGAAGGTCACTCTTTGATCTTCATCGCAACTTCATCAGCGGTGTAGGGAAAGGTTTCGGTGAGTTTCACGGCTTCCCCGCGGTCGTTCATTTCGAAGATATATTCAACCTCCGACTCACGGACAAAGAATTTGTGCTTCCCTTCGGCGACCAGTTCTCGAAAAGAAGAGTTCGGGCGTTGAATCATCAGCTTTGCGTTTTCGATCTTGACGATAAAGATGTCGTCGTTAAAGCGATATCTTCCGATGTAAGCTGCCTGTTGCTTTGGGTCGAGCGCGATGGCGTTCTTAGCTATTTGCGTCGCAAACGACCAGCCGTAGACTCTTGCGATGCCGCGGATGATCTCCAGCGCCAATCTTTGCCCGCCAGAGTTTGTGTTAGTCATTACCACAGCTCCTTGTGCGGTATCGAAAGAGCCTGCCATCCAGGACTCGAATCCGATATTCACGCCGCCATGTTGAAAGTAAGGAGTTTGGTTGAGACCCTTCAAATCAAGGCCAAGCCCCCACGAACCGCTGTTTTTTTGCGGCGACAGCATTTCATTCGCGAGCGCTTTAGATAGAAGCCTCGACTTCCCGGCCATGGCTCTTTGAATTTCTATCATGAACAAGGCAATGTCGGTCGGAGTGGTCCACAGGCCGCCTGCCGCGGTTTCAGGCAGCACGAATCCCTTATCTGGAATCGCGTCTCCATTTCTGCGATGGCCGGTCGCTGCGATTTTCCAAAGATTTTTCGTCAGCGGCATGAGGTAACCGCTGTGTTTCATTCCCAGCGGATTCAACACTAGTTCTCTCATCACGTCTTCAAAAGGTTTTCCCGTAACATCAGCGATCATTTGTTGAATGACGCTGAAGCCGCCACCGGAATAGTTGTACTCAGTGCCCGGAACAGCTCGCACCCTTACGGGACGCGGGTTCTGGGAATCATCCTTGCCTTCAAGTGCGTCAAGTAAGCCAAAGGGCTTCTGCTCTCGACCGTAGCTTCCAACGAAAGAACGGGAGAGTCCTCCGGTGTGACTCAACAGATGTCGCAGCGTCACCTTCTCCTTCTGCGTAAACTCATTTTCAGGTAACTTCCAGGACTTCAAATACGTGTTTATGTCTTTGTCTAAATTCAACAGGTCTTTCCCGACCAGAACGAGGGCGCCGAAAGCTGAAACCGTTTTTGAAATGGAAGCGGCTTGAAAGAGAGTTTCCGCATTGACCTGGTCCTTGCTGCCAGTTTCCAGAACGCCATATCCTTTGGCCCACTCGACCTTTCCTTTGTTGACTACTGCAACGCTCACCCCAGGGACGTTGTAAGACTTCATCCTGTCGGGCAAGCTCAGCAGGACATCCTGCCCTTTGACCGTGACGGGATAGAGCAGAGAGTTTTCGACCTGCTCTATTTTGCTTTCCTGCGCCGATACGGTCAGCGTGAATAGAAGCACGAAGACTATCGGCCCGGCCTGGAATCTCTCTCTGAGCACCTTTCGTCCTTGTCTATCCAAGATGAACCCTCGCACAAATCTTAAACTCTGTGGTCGGGCCGGGAAATCAATTTTTGGCGAGATAGGCTTTCGAGGCGGCGAGTTGGAGCAGGGAGCAGGCGAACCGTCACGGAATCAAAATGCGTTTTCTAAAAAGTTTCGCAGTTTGTCTTTGTAACTACGGCTCGACGTCAGGCGGGTGCCGTCCTGCAAAAGAATAGCGTATTCGCCATGAAACATTGGCTGAAGTTCTTTGACCCGCGACAAATTCATGATGGTCGAGCGATGCACGCGAAGAAATCTTCCCGGGTCAAGTGTCGCTTCCAGCCCGCTCAAAGTTCCGTGAACCAGGTGAGATTCGGTCCCGACATGAAGCCGTACATAGTTGTCTTCAGCTTCGATCCAATCAATGTCGTTAACCGACAAGAAGAAAATCTTGCCCGATTTCCTGACCACGACGCGCTCCAAAAATATTGATGAGTCGCTATGGTTGGCAGCAGCTTCTAATAAACCAATGAGGCGCGAATTGAAACCCTCGAGACTGCCTTGTTCTATTCGCTTCTCAGCACGCCGCAGGGCTTTTTGAAAACGCTCGCTGTCGAAAGGCTTCAAAATGTAGTCAAGCGCCTGGCTCTCGAAAGCTTTCAAGGCGAACTGATCATAGGCGGTTATGAAAATTACCACCGGCATTTGTTCAACTCCGACAGCCTCGACCACTCCGAAGCCATCGAGTTCGGGCATTTGCAGGTCAAGCAGAACCAGATCGGGGCGCTGCTCTTGAATCGCTTTGACGGCCGCGCGCCCATTCGCGCATTCAGCGATGATTTTCATCGAGCCGCTCCGTTCCAATTCGCGTCTTATACCTTGGCGCGCGAATGGCTCGTCGTCAACGATTATTGCCCGAATCTCTTTGCTCATGTTCTATGAATGGAAGTGAAAGACTAACCACCAGTCCCCCGTTTTCCCGGTTACGAATCTCGAAACTATGCGCCGAGCCATAGAGACGATCGAGCCGGGCTTTGGTGTTGGCCAGCCCGACTCCGTTTCCCTTGTTTGGCCTTCCTTCTTTCATACCGGCGCCGTCATCGTATACTTCCAGAAGCAGGTTTCCATTCTGTCTGGTGGCGCGTATAACGACCTCTCCGCCAGCGGCCCGCGGCGAGATACCGTGCTTGAGTGCATTCTCAACCAGCGGCTGCAAAATCAGGTCAGGCACCCGAGCACTCAAAGCATTCGGGTCAATCTTCATCACCACTTTCAAACGGTCGTGAAAACGCACCCGTTCGATTTCCAGATAACTTTCCAGAAATTCGACCTCTTGCCGCAATGAAGCTTCTTCCACTGGTTCTTTCTGCAAAACGATTCTCAATAAGTCGCCCAAACGGACGAGCATATCGCGCGCGAGGCGCGTATCTTCGTCCATCAGCACGGCAATCGTGTTGAGCGTATTGAAGAGAAAGTGCGGATGAAGCTGGGCCTTTAGCGCGGCTAGTTGAGCTTGCGCAAGCTGAGTTTGCAGTTGGGCGGCGATGAGCTCGCGTTCGCGATACTTACGATAGTAATCAAGCGCGTAACTGATGCCGAAAAGCGTTCCATAAATCAAGAGCCCTTGATGAAACTCGCCAATAACCAAATCCTTATAAGCCTTAAACGTAAGAAAGGAGTAATTCCAAAAGAGAAGTTGACGAACCAAAAAGTAGACGATCAGGCTAACGAGCGAGAAAAACACTGCGGCGGCGAGGTGTACAAAGAAAGCTTGCTTCCAACTCTTTCTGGAAATCGGAACACGCTCAATCAACCATAGAATCGCAGGCGTTAACACGGCCCACGAATAAGCGCAGGGCATCCAAATCTTTAGCGCCTCAATCCAGAAAAACCCTCTACCGGAATAGGCGCGTCCCAGATAATATTGGCTGGCGAAGAACAACCCGAACAGAGTCCAAGCCCCAAGGATAATTCCCAGCCTCACCAACTTTCTGTTATTGCCTTTCATTATTGGTCGAGTGCAGTGGACGCGGAGAGTTTACGACGATGGTCCAGGAAATCAAAACCCGACGGTCGGCTATACCGTGACTGGCCTGTGAGGGTTATGAAAAANNNAAATGAATTCAAACATCCGCGCCGCCTGGATATCAGCGCCGTGGGTTGTGTTACGTCGATCGGCATCGGGCGCGAAGTTCTGTCACGAATGCGGCGCCTCGCAAGCACCGGCGAAGTGCGCGAACTACCAACATGAACCCGTTACTGGTCAGACTGGTAATTGACTTCTTACCCGCTTGAGATCCCTGTCCTGTTAAATCACCCTTGTTTCAATCAGAGACTCTGATTACACTCCGGATTTCAACGGTCAACAGACGCGACCATGGTTACTCTTGGCTCGCGTTCAATGAGTCAAGATTCATTTCTGATTGTGGAGGTAATCATCATGCGTAAGCTTTTGTCGCCGGGACTCGCAGTTTGGTTGGGTCTGTTCGCCATTATCCCAACTGTTTGTGCGCAAGAGCCGGTCGATCGTGAAATGATCGCCAAGATTCGTGAGGAAGGGCTCAAACGCTCAAAAGTTTATGAGACCTTTACTCATTTCACCGAAGTCATTGGCCCGCGCCTGACCGGGACCCCGGCGCACAAAACAGCAGCCGAGTATGCGCGAGATAGACTGAGAGAATGGGGCTTGCCGAATCCGCGTCTGGACAGTTGGGAATTCGGTCGCGGCTGGACGCTCGAAAAACTTACGATTGAAATGATCGAGCCGCGCTATCTGCCGCTAATGGGTTATGCCGAAGCGTGGTCATCATCGACTGCTGGTGAAATCATCGGCGCACCGTTGATGCTGGGCGGAAAATCGGCCGCCGAACTCGAACCGCTGCGCAGCAAGATCAAAGGCGCGATCGTATTGAGCCAGCCGATTCAAACCGTTTTCGAAGATAAAGACCGGCCGCAACCAACTACGGAGCAGGGCAACGTGCCAATCGGCCAGCCGCGTCATCCGGTCGATCAAACCGCGCGCGCCAACGCGCAGGCATTAACACAAATCTTGCGCGAGGCGGGTCCGGCCGCCGTGCTCAGAACCAGTATGGGCATGCACGGCACTATGTTTGTCCTGGGTCGCGACGCCGGCCAAAATGCGCTGCCGAGCATTGTGCTTGCGGCAGAGCACTACAATCTGATTGCCCGGATGATGGAGCTTCATGTGCCCGTGAAATTGCGCGTGAATCTTCAGACCAAATTTCATGAAGAAGACAAGAACAGCTACAACGTGATTGCCGAATTGCCGGGCACTGATCCGGCGCTAAAAGATGAAACTGTGATGCTTGGCGCGCATTTGGATTCGTGGCATTCCGCAACCGGCGCAACTGATAATGCCGACGGCGCCGCCGTAGCAATGGAAGCTTTGCGCATTCTGGCTGCAATCCGCGCGCGGCCAAAGCGCACTATCCGCGTCGCTCTCTGGAGCGGTGAAGAGGAGGGTTTGCTCGGCTCACGCAGGTACGTTGAGAAATACTTGACGGGCGAAGAAAAAAAAGCCGAGCGCGAGAAAATGTCCGTCTACTTCAATATCGATCCCGGCACTGGCCCGATTTACGGCTTCTATATGGAAAACAACGAGGCAGCGAAACCAATCTTCGACGCGTGGCTTGAGCCGTTCCGCGATTTAGGCGCGCGGCGCAACGTGCTGCCGGGCATTGGCAACACCGACCATTTAAGTTTCATTCGTGTCGGCGTGCCGGGCTTTAACGTGATCCAGGAGTACGCCGATTATGATGTGCGCACGCATCACACCAACGTAGACACTTTCGAGCGGGTCCGCGAAGCTGACCTACAACAAAATGCGTTAGTGCTCGCGTCATTTCTTTATCACGCGGCAATGCGCAAGAGTAAGATTCCATTCAGCAAACCGGCCGCGACAAATTAGTGAACAGGCCGCGACTAATCATCACGCCGCGACTAGCGAGGAGATTTTGTTGGTTGCGGGCGAGAAGTGATGAGGCCAACTCGGCCTGACGCCACAATTCGCTCTCTGATTAAATCGCCTGGCACGTGTCTTCGCCCTGCGGGCAAAGACGGTTGTTTCGGAACAGACTTCTCTCTGAACGCGAGGATGATTCGCTCAAATTGACTTGACCACACTTCGACGTTTTGTCTTATACTGGAAAACCCCCGCTCACCGGCCCCAACCCTCTCAAACACAAAAGGAGGGCTTTCATTGGAACAGACAAAAGAGTCAATACGACGACGTGCGCGGATACCTTTAACGCTGCCAATTCGGGTTCTTTGTAGGGAGAGCGTTGAATACCAGTGGACCGAACAGTCGCGGCTGGTTGATGTAAGTCACCTCGGAGCAGGCTTTACTCTGACGCGGCCGATTGAGGTTGGACGTCTGATACAACTGACAATTCCCTTGCCACGCCAGTTACGTTGCTTCGATCACCTCGAGCCAATGTACTCGGTTTGGAGTCTGGTGCGCCACGCTTCTGCCATTCCCAGGGCGCGACGCCAGGAAGCGGCCCTGTTTCGCGTAGGTGTCGGGTTCGTGGGTAAACGTCCGCCGCATAGTTATGAAGCAGATCCGACGCTGAGATATGAACCGGTACCAATCAGGATCGGATACAATTCAATGTGGAAGTTGGGCAAGCGCCCTTTGCCCAATCAACGAAGGGAAACGCGCCTGATTATTCCACTCGAAGTTCTGGTGGAAACATTCGATGAAAATGGTAATCCTTCCCTGCAGGAGCATACGGTTACTGAAACAATAAGCAGCCTGGGAACTTGTATCCGCACCAACCTTAATATCGGCGTAGGGCGCATTCTCCGGATCAGCAGCCAGAGCGACCACGTCTCGACTTTCGCCGCGATTCGCTCTCGCAAGGTTGCTCCGGATGGTATTGCTCGGCTGGGCCTCGAATTTATCGGCGAGCGTTGGCCGTTACAGAGGGATTGAGAGTTAAGGTCAGAACTTCTAATTCCAACCTCCGTAAATCGCAATCCGAAATCCCTTCTTTCTGCCTTCTGCCTTCTACTTTCTCTTCCCTTACTGAAGTAGCGCAAACGCCTGTTCACGCAGAGCATTGAAGCCGTCACGTGATCGATGGGCGCGGTCAGTTTCGCTCTCAGAATGACCAGAGGCATGCGAAGTATTTAAGGCCGCAATCACCGCCTTGCGGTTTGTGGGATTGAATTCCACGAAGGCCCGAAAGCCTGCCTGACTGCCTGTATGACCAATGAAAGTTGTGGTTCCCGATCGGCCAGTGCGTTGGTCAAGAAAGAACGACAGTCCCATGTATTGCAAGTAGCGCGGTTCGGCATTCATAGCCACGACCGGGCGCCACATTTCCTCCAACGAACTTCGGGAAAGAATCTGCGGCGCGCGGGCTGCACCTGCGCTGGTCAGAAATGCGACCCAACGCACTAAATCACCGAGCGGCGCATTCAGTCCTCCATTCGGAGTCGTAATTCCCGTATCAAACTCGCGCCCATTCGCCGTCACGCTCTCATGTCCGTTTGTGTCGAGTGTAACTGTGTAGTTGTTCGAACGATCCTTTGCCCAGCGCGCCGGTGTCAGATTGAAGTAGCTGTGCCTCGCAGGGAAGGAGGATGATTTTGCGGAACGCGCACTGTGCGCACGACCAGCGGTCCGTTATCGGAAGATGAAGCCCTCGGTGAAGGGATCTTCTGGATCAAAGTAGAATGTATTTCGCCCGGTGAACGAGGCCGTCCCAGTGACCTCGGGAATGACGGCATCGTACGGACCGAACTTCTTAACTTCCACAGCTTGCACCGTCATCGTGCTGCCAAGAATACTTTCGATAGTGATCTTCTCGTTGAGATGCAGCTCACCCTTGGCATGGTGCAGCGCGGCGCGAGCGCTTACGCCAGAGCCCGTGGCTGAACGATCAACCTCGCCCTCCGCGAAGATGCACACGTTGCGACTGTGGTGTCCGGACTCAAGGGCCGGGCCGGTGAATATAGTGCCGTAGAGAAAGCTCAGTTCATCTTCAAAAGGATGCTTGATGAGGAAATTGTCCATCACGGCAAGCTTGATGCGCCGACCATAATCGATAAGCTCATGGTAATGCTCTGACGTAAGACCTAGGCCAAGTGGCTGCGCCTCGACGAAGACGTAGAACGCGCCGCCAAAAGCAACATCGAAGCACATCTGACCGAGACCCGGAACTTCGACCCGCTCATCGCGAAGGTAGAGAAACGAAGGGACATTACGGAAAGACACCTCTCGCACGTTTCCGCGTTCCATCACGGCTTGGGCGTGAACTGTGCCAGCGGGTACGTTGATCGTGATTTGTGGATTGTTGCCTTCCCTACGGATGAGGCCCGTCTCGAGGACGAGTTTCGTTAACGCGATCATAGCATGTCCACACATCGTGCTGTAGCCTTCGTTTTGGAGAAAGAATACGTCGAAATCAACGTCTTCGGATGGCATTATCACTGCGCCATACATATCGGCATGGCCACGCGGTTCCCACATCGTGCCCTTGCGGATATGGTCGTAGTGCTCGCGAAAATAACGACGCTTCTCAAGAACAGTCCGGCCCTCAATGGGCGGTAGACCCGAGATATAAACTCGTAACGGCTCACCGCCAGCGTGCATGTCGATCGTTGTAATCTTGGCCCAATGCTCTGGTGGCTGCCAGGTCCAGTTGTCAAACAATTGCTCCATGCGAGATCAAGTTTAAGCCCGATTCCGGTCACGATAAATAGGACTTTTGTAGTGAGTCAAATATTCATACGTCAATTTCGCAATTTGTATATCTTGGACTGCAACGCCTGTTAGATCGGCGACAGTAATTTGGTCCTCCTTTGTTCTGCCTAGTTCGGGGTTCTTAATCACCGCTCCAAGTTCGACGAGTTGCCCCTTCTCTATCAAGCCTTCTTTAACAGCGTGGGATGTATCCCCGTGGTCAACACACTGAGGGATGCTATCGACCACTCGCACGTCTGCCACCTTAAAGATCTGCGGATCCAATTCCTGTTTACCTTGCGCATCCGCCCCGACAGCCGTGACGTGAGTCCCCGCCAGGAGTTGTGAGGCATAGAGCAATGGCTCTCTTGCGGCTGTTGTCGTCACAATCAGATTGCAGCTGTCCATCAACTCTTCGATTCGGGAAACTGCCTGAACCGAAAAAGCCGATCCGACCATGTCAGATTTGTATTGTTCTCCTTTCCTTTCGTCTCTTCCCCACACGCACGCGTCTCGACAGTCAGTTACGCTCTTCAGCATCTCAAGTTGAAACCGCGCTTGCGCACCGGTCCCGACGATGCCGATTCGATCGATGTGCTTCGGCGCGAGATACTTTGCTGCGACAGCACCAGCCGCCGCCGTGCGCATGTCTGTTAAGTAACCTTCGTCCAACAGGAGCGCTTCAACATCACCGGTCTTCTGACTGAAGAGCGCCATCATGCCACTGCCGACAGGTAGTCCGATTTCAGGATTCTTGTAGAAGCCGGTGGCGATCTTCACCACGAAATAGTCATCGGCTTTGATATATCCGTATTTGATGTGGCAATCGCCAGAAGCTTCTTCAAAATGTAGATAACCGACCGGAGGCACTACGACCCTGCCTTCTGAGTAGGCTACGAAACCTTCTTCCTGGCTCTTGATTAGTGCCCGAGGCTCAATCGTCTTTTTTATGTCGTCAAGGTTGTAGATATGCACGAAGGCGGTTTCCTGTTAGGTCACAGAACGTTTCTGAGTTCCGTTCCAATCCGCCTGAGCCCTTCACGCAGTTTTTCTGGTGGAGCGCCGAACCATAGCCGGAAGCAGTTCTCCAGCCGCAACTGGCTGCCCGGTACAATCAATGTGCTTTGGTTGATTCGGATACGCTCGGCAAGTTCATGGCTTGGAAGGTCGGATTTGTAATTGATTAGACAGAAGGCCCCAGCATCCGGCTCCCGCAGCTCAAGCAGGCCGTCGAAGGTCGTGATCCAATCACGAACGAGTGGCAGTTGTTCCCTGAGAATGGCACGGGTGCGGGCAAACAGTTTTTCCCGGTTACCAACGGCGACCCGTGCGAGAGCGTCCGAAAGTTTATTGGGGCAGATCGTGGTGTAGTCATGCTGGGTCCAACATTCCTGGACCAGTGCCGGAGGACCCACAATCCATCCAATGCGTATTCCAGGAATGCCGTAGGCCTTTGACAAGCCGTTAGTGACGACCACCCGATCACTCATACCCCAAAAGCTCGGCGTCTGTCTGCCGTTCAATTCCGCGCCCTGATATACCTCATCAGCGACGAGCCATGTTTCAGTCTCATCACAGCGACGAACGATGCGTTCCATATCGTCACTGGACAGGATTCTTCCGGTGGGGTTGTTCGGATTGCTCAGGTAAAGCAGCCGGGTCCTCTCATTCACTGCTTGTTCGAATTCGTCCCAATCAGGTTCCCAACCTTTGTCCGGCCGCAAGCGAAACAAATTCATCTTCGCTCCGAGGCTGCGTGGCAATCCCCACATCTGCATGTAGTTGGGAAGCTGCATCGCCACCTCATCACCTTCACGTATCAATGTAAGAGCAATAATGAAGTTGGCTTCAGAAGTTCCGTTCGTGACTTCGACGTGATCGAGTGTCGCACCGGGATAGTGACGGCCAAGAAGCTGCCGCAGTTCGATGGTCCCGTTCCCCTGGCTATAACTCAACGGCGTATCTAATGCACCGTCGAGATCAAAACCCAAGGCCGCTAGTTCGCGTAAGGTGACTGCGCGCACGCCACTCTCGCTGAGATCAATATCAACCACATTCTCCCAGGTCGATTGCATCCGCTCCATTTCGAAAAGTTCGATCTTCATGGTCTTTTGGCACTGCCGATTTTCTCAGAAATGTGTCGTATATTGTCGCGGCCCCCCCTCCGTACATCTATGTGTGGAGTCAATGGTGGGTCTGAAGTAAAGCTTGCTTGTACCCGACAGTCAAGGTGAGATCTCGTTAACCATGGTCGAACGAGCCATGAAATGTTCGGCGAAGCTATGAAGACTGCCGAGAGGCCAGTTTTTCTTACAGGTTGGAGGAATTATCTTTTGAGGACACAATCCAAACCGGAAATTAGAAGGTCCGCGTTTGCTTTCGAGAAGATCATGGGCGGCTTAATCTTAATTATGTTGTGGTAAGGGCCATCCGTGCTGAGCAAAACGCAGCGCTCCTTCATGCGCTCGACGATTTGGGTCGCTTCACTATCGGCCGGCTCAAGTGTTTCTCGATTGCGAACGAATTCGATGCCGATGAAGAGGCCTAGCCCGCGCACGTCGCCTATCAACGAGTGCCGATTCTGCAATTCAAACAACCCTTGTTTCAGATAATCGCCAACTTCGAGCGCGTTTTGTTGTAGCTCCTCGTGGCGTATCACATCGAGGACTGCCAGACCGACAGCGCACGAAACTGGATTGCCGCCGAAGGTATTGAAGTACTCCATCCCGTTCGCAAACGACGCTGCGATTGCGGGTGTCGTGATGACGGCTCCCAACGGATGACCGTTTCCGATTGGTTTGCCGAGTGTCACAATGTCCGGCACGACGTCCTGCGTCTCGAACATCCAAAAGTGCGTGCCCGCACGGCCAAAGCCAGTTTGCACCTCATCGGCAACGCAAACTCCGCCAGCGTTTCTGACTGCGGTGTAAGCAGCATTCAAATAACCCGGCGGAAGAATGATCTGGCCGCCACAACTCAGTGCCGATTCGCAGAAGAACGCAGCGAGACGCTGATCAGCATCAGCGATCTTTCGCGCTGCCTCAATCACATAGTCCACATAAAACCTGGCCGCATCAGGTCCGCGATGTGCGCCTCGGTAGACATCCGGCATCATTACCTTATGAACCCAGGAAGGACAGCCTTTGCCGCCTGGGCCATCGAACTTGTAAGGGCTGAGATCGATCATCGCGCTGGTGTTGCCGTGATAAGCCGAGTCGACGACGATCACTGCATTCCCACCGGTGTGCGCTCGGGCCAAACGCAGCGCCAATTCGTTCGCTTCGCTGCCGCTGTTAACCAGGTACACCACGCTCAGAGGCTCCGGCAGCGTCCCCGTCAACCGCTCGGCATACTCAATCAGGTGTTCATGAAGATAACGAGTATTCGTATTGAGAATCGCCATTTGTTCTGCGGCGGCGCGTACTACCAGAGGATGGCTGTGTCCCACATGCGCCACGTTATTAACGCAATCCAGATAGTGTCGACCGCCAGCATCATAAAGATACTGACGCGAGCCACAGACGATATGCAGAGGAGGTTGGTAGGAAATGCTGAGCGATGGACCAAGATGACGCTCGCGTGCTGCCAACAGTTCAACGGACGTTCGCTCTTTGCGCGAATCTTGCCCCTTTACAACCGGCAGCCCGCAGGCATAACGAAAGATCCGAGTGGGCCAATCGAACGAAATGTTTGAGAGCTTTTCCAACAACCTCCACGCCGGTGCATTTGAGATGTTGAGGTATTCATTATCAGGAGCATCATGCGTCTGTGTGGCCGCGAAGCAAACGCTGCAACATAGTCGGGTGACCGCGAGCCGATAAAGAACCTCAACCTCAGTTTCAGTGAGTGGATAAGTTTCGTGATAAGCCGCGACCACTTGGGCCGCGGCGCCGATCGGATCGGGCTTATCGAGCATCACGTAAGCGAGTGCAATCGCCAAATCGCAAACGGTCGCCGTATGGACCACATCGCCATAGTCGAGAATCGCATTGACACTCTGTTCGGGTCGTTGCTTAACAAGAATGTTGTAGTCGTTCGCGTCGTTGTGGATGACGCTGAAACGCAAACTACTCCAGTCGATTTTCTCCCATTCGCCAAAGAATCGTTCGATCATGGATCGGCGAGACTCAGGTAGTAACTCGATTAATCCCCGGGCCATGCCGGCATTGCGAAGGTCCCAGTAAAAAGAACGATGCGCGGCCGCATGAGAGAACTGTGCTAGCGCTGCATCCACGTGCGCCAAAGCCCGCCCGAGTGAAGAAAGCAGCTTGCGATCGTGCCGTTTGACTTTGGCAAAGCAGACGCCGTCAATCCATGTCAACAAGCGGACGAAGTGCTGATGTCCATCCTCCCCCTTGATCGCGGCTATCGCCTCTCCCGCTTTGGTACGTACAATCCGAGGGAACTCCAGATCAAGTTCGCGGGCTGCGAGATAACAAATAAGCTGATCCTGAAGCTCAAGGAACTCGAACTGTTCTTCGGCGTTGGCAATCTTCAAAACAAACTGTTCACCCGACGGGTTCCTCAACGCAAAGTTCTGGTCGCGTTCGCTCGGTAGTGGCGCCGCAGAAACGTCTAGACCATAAAGATCAGCGGCGAGCAGTTCAGCATCATTCAGAGTAATTCGCGGTGCTTTTTGAAGAGCCGTGGTCATCTCTCAGAAGATAATAAACGAAGCATGGACATCGGGTGAACTAATCGGTGATCAGGACGAAGTTACCGGACACAGGTGGTACGCCGCACCCAGGTTACTTAGCTGCGAGCATGATATTCTTCTGGCCTGATGCTCACTAACTTTCTCGGCGCAATTTGGCGGCAGCTTCCTGGCGGTGTCCGTCGCCGGTTATCGCGCCTGGGCCAAAGTCGCTTCACAGTGACCACCGCAGCTTTTATCTTCGATGACGACGGTCGAATTTTATTGCTCGAGCACGTCTTTCGTCCTGATAGTGGTTGGGGAGTTCCGGGCGGTTTTCTCTCTAAGGCCGAGCAGCCGGAAGATGGCTTGCGTCGCGAGTTGCGCGAAGAGATCGGAATAGAAGTCGAAGACGTAAAAATCTTATTCGCGAGAACGCTTTCCAGACCCCGACAAATTGAAATCTATTTTCGCGCCCGGGCCATCGGTGAGCCCAAGCCATGCAGTTTTGAGATCATAACCGCCAAATGGTTTGCGTTCGACGATTTGCCTTCCGAACTGTCCGGAGATCAGAGGCGATTGATCGCGCGGGCTCGGACCTTGATTTGATCGATTAACTTTCACTCCTAAAGGAGTGTCAGGTTAATGTCACCACGTTCTCTATAAACATTCACCCACTACGTGTTCTCTCTCTCTCTCTCCGAGGGAGAAGGCGCACTGCTCGTGCAGAGCGCACACTAATGATGTTATGCTACGCGCCGCTATCTCAAATTACCTAGCCACAAATCGCTGAGGAGATTCTGTTAATGGCAGGACAAGGCGTGCAACTGATTCCATCGTCCGACGAGATTATGCAAATTCTGAAACGCACGGGAGCGTTTCGCGAAGGCCACTTCGTTTATCCCAACGGCAAACACACCGCGCACTATTTTCAGATGCCGCTGGCGTTTCGTTATTACGACACAGCCCGCGTGCTTGCGGTGGCGCTCAGCCGCAAGTTTCGCGTCGAGCGTGACGTTGCCAGCCAATTACCGAAAGTTGCCATCATCAGTCCCAGCTCCGGCGGCATTCCGGTCGCCTTCGGGGTGCGCGACGCGCTCAGTGCCGAGCAAATTTATTGGGCCGAACAGGAAAGCGGCAAGCGGATGTTCCGGCAATACATTAATCAGGGTGAGATCAATCCCTGCATTATTGTCGACGACATTATTCGCAGCGGCCACGCTATAGAAGAAACCGTCGAATTGGTGCGTGGCCTCGGTGCTCCCGTCATCGGTTGCGGCGCGATCGTGCGCTTCACTTCGGCGCCAGATCACGTTGACGGCGTTCCCATCAAGTCGCTGGTAGAGTTTGACGAGCACTTCTTCGATACGGCCGCGGATTGCGTCGAATGCAAAGCGGGCGCACCGGAAGAGCATGTGAGATTCTGAGCGCTTAGAGAAGGCTTAGGTAATCTCGCGCACCATCAAGAATCCTGTGAACGAGGATTGTTCGGTTTTCAATTTCATAGAAAATCAGATAGTTCTCCACAATCAGGAGCCGATAACCCATGTGCGCCAACAGCTCTTCTCTGGGAACTCTTCCAAGTTTAGGATTGCTTGAGAGGAGGCGGAGATTCTTTTGGATTCTTTGCAGTATTCTTTCAGCGGCAATCGGTTTATCTGCTGCAATGTAGAGAATGATCTCCGTTAGATCATCTTCAGCCGCCGGAAGAAGTCGGACGGTGTAGTTACGCCGACTCACGGATTTTCTTCCGAATGTCCTTCACCACATCATTCAAGGTGCGACCCGTTGATCCGGCAGCACGTTGACTCTGAGCTACGGCAAGCTTACTGAACAAGTCCAACTTCAACTGGATGTGGCTATAATGGCTTAACGACATCACGACCAGGTCACCCTCTCCATTCTTGGTGATGAAAATCGGCTCGTTTGATTCGTGGGCAAGCTGGGAGATTCTGTTGGCCTTGTTCCTTAAATCTGAGATGGGTTTTATCAGAGGCATTGTCGTTCCTTTCAGATATCAAAATTATGAGAGTTTGTTGAGAATGTCAAAGCGGATTTGATTTGCGTACGGTTGGCCTCACGAAGTTAGACCTCAGCCGCAGCGCTAAGCCCCTCAAGAAGAACTTCAAGTGAGTATCGGGTTCTGTATATCAGCGTTCTTCCCGAGCGCAACTCAAGCTGTAATTTATGGCGGTGAAGGTCTCGTTGTTTTCTCGTCGGAGGATAGAAGAGTAGGCGAAGCCCGACGCTCTCGCCCGGAAGAAGTGAGGGTGGTTGTAATAGCACGCCGACTTGACCGTTCACTAATCCGACCGATTTTAGGGAACTGGTGAATGGTGTGACTCTGTACCCGCGGGAAAACATAACGTAAAGACGACTGTTGTCGACCGCGGAGGTGCTCTCATTTGTAAGCGACACGTGCAAACCGTACTCGTCGGCACCAGTTACATCGGTCCTAATGAACGTAATGCTGAACCTGACCACCCACGGTGGTGCGGAAGGCAGGAGTGAGCGGAACCGATTAAGAAAGCGTTCCAGCAGCGCTGGCTGTACAACTGTGTTCTGATAACGGGCCTCATGCTTGCGCTTGTAATCAGTAAGAACTTCGACTGTGTACTTAACCTCATTGCTATCTACGATCGTGTTGTGCGTGGAGCACATGAGTATGAGGTTCGGGTAGCCAT